>JAIRLT010000094.1 GCA_031259225.1 Prevotellaceae bacterium | reverse complement strand
ATGGGCGTGGTGCAGAGCCGCCGTCATTGGGGCGAGGAAATGGAAAACATTGCCGCCGACCCGGCTGCCTATTATTGGATAGCCGGCAGCAGCCTCAAATACGTTGGTTTGCATCCGGTGTCGACAGACGGCTACATGCCCCGTAAGGTGATGGATATGCCCGTTGACGCCGAAACGCTGCTCGCCCTCTGCGCGCCCCGTCCGGTCTTTATCGGTTGCGGCAGACCGCAAGCCGGCGAAGCATGGGTCGATCCCTATGGTCAATACCTCACGGCAGCAGCAGCCAGTCCCGTGTACGAACTTCTCGGCGGGAAAGGACTTATCATGCACGATACCATGGACTACCGGGGACAAACCATCCCCATGCCCGTTATCAACAAAGATTATATCGAGGGCGACATCGCCTACCGCAATCATGGCGGCGGGCATGTGGCAGCGCCGAACTATCCCGCTTTCCTCGCCTTTATCCGCAAGTATATTCACATTAAAAACAGATAAGACATGAAACAGAAAATCACCAGTGCATAAGTTTGTCGCAAATATTTACTAAATTTGCGACAAACAAAAAACATAAAACAAAATGGAAAGTATTGAAATAAAAATTTTTAGAAAGGTAAAGCGATCCAAAACCGGAAGGCTGTTTTTTATAGATATGTTCAAAAAATTCGGCACGGAAAAAGCCGTTGGTAAGGCATTGGAACGGTTGGTACATAAAGGTAAATTACACCGGATTTCGGTTGGAATTTATGTCTTGCCTGAATTTTCGGAATTTCTTGGAGGCGCTGTTTTTCCAACTATTGACGAAATTGCCTTAGCCATTGCCAAACGCGATAAGGCGCGAATTATACCAACCGGAAGTTATGCGCAATACAAACTGGGTCTTACCACGCAAATACCTATGAATGTTGTTTTTTATAGCGATACTTCTGCCCGTGTAATCAAAATAGGAAAACGTACTGTTAAATTCAAAAAGGCGAGTTCGCGCAATCTTGCTTATAAGGGAGAAATCAGTACGCTGGTTATTCAGGCGTTTCGCTCTATTGGCAAGGGATTGCTTACTGATGAAGAAGTTAAACATGTAAAAACAATCCTGCAAAACGAAAATCCCAAGTTTTTGCAACACGATTTAATGCTTGCACCGGCGTGGATAAAATCATTATTAACTTCCAATACAGGTAAAAAATGAATAAGTTTACGCATCTACAAGATTGGCTTGCCTTATCTGATGAAGCCCGCTTGGAAAGGTTCAGGATTGCAGGTGAAAAAAGTGAATTATCGGTAGCCGCCGTAGAAAAAGACTGGTGGGTAACTCATACGCTTTCTATTATTTTTTCGATGAGTTGCGCTAAGGCATTAGTCTTCAAGGGCGGTACTTCGTTGAGTAAGGCATGGCGCCTGATAGAGCGGTTTTCGGAAGATATTGATTTAGCGCTTGACCGTGAATTTCTTGGTTTTGGCGGCGAACTAAGCCATACACAAATACGCAAACTGCGCACCGCATCTTACGATTTTCTTTCGACAAAGTTTACGGACGAACTGAGTAATAAGTTCACAACGCTGGGTTTTAAGGATGTTAAGGTTAAATATCGCGAGATGGTCAACCATGACCAGGATCCGTTGATTATTGAAATTTATTACCCGAAATTGACGGAAAAAGACTCGTATCTTCGTCCGGGCGTATTGGTCGAAGTGGGCAGCCGCTCGCTGAAAGAGCCTTTTACGGAACGGTCTTTCGGCTCAATCGTTTCGGAAGTTTTTCCCAATCTGCCTTTTGCCGATAAGCCTGCAACTGTCCCAAGCGTTAATCCCGAACGAACTTTTTTGGAAAAAGTATTTCTTCTTCACGAAGAATACCAGCGACCTGCGAAAAAAATACGCGTGGCGCGGCTGAGCCGGCACCTATATGACATTGAACGCTTGTCGCGAACGTCGTATTTTCAAAAAGCTATGAGCGATGCTAATTTATACAATACCATTGTCGCTCATAGAAATCACTTCTCGCATTTAGCCGGTATTGATTATGCAAAACATGCTCCCGGATATATCCGCATTGTTCCACCCGATAATCTACTGCCGCTTTGGGCAAAAGATTATCAAGAACTGGTAGAAACAATGATTTACGGGGAACGATTACCATTCGAGGAACTGATACGGCGAATGGAGGAAATTCAAATAACAATAAATAATATTAAAACATGAAACAGAAAATCACCAAAACTATTTTTATCACGATGGCTGTGGTAACAGTTGCTTCCATGTGTCGCGCACAGACCTCGCCGCGTATTCACGACCGTTTCGACTTCGACTGGAAATTCACGCTCGCCGACGTGCAGGAAGCAAAAAATCCCGCTTTCGACGACGCCGGCTGGACGGATGTTCAGTTGCCGCACGACTGGAGTATCGAACAGCCCTTCATCGAAAACGACTGGCGCTTGGGAAGCATGGCATACCTTCCCGGAGGTACCGGCTGGTACCGTAAAACGTTCGAACTTCCGGCAGAGCAGAAAGGCAAACAAGTTTACATCCATTTTGACGGCGTCTACCACCAGAGCGACGTATATGTGAACGGCAATCACGCCGGGTTCCATCCATACGGCTACACCAGTTTCGAGTACGACATCACGCCGTATATACGCTTTGGAGAAAAAAATGTCATTGCAGTCAGGGTCGATCATTCCAACAGTCCGACTTCGCGCTGGTATTCCGGCTCCGGCATCTACCGGCATG
>JAIRLT010000069.1 GCA_031259225.1 Prevotellaceae bacterium | reverse complement strand
GTGGCTTAACAATTGGCCCATGCCCGGTCGCACGGACTATCCGCTGCTCTTTGACCGCAACTACCAGGCAAAACCTGTGGTGCAGGAAATTATTCAGTTGGCAGTAGGCAGTAGGCAGTTGGCAGTTGGCAGTAGGCAGTAGGCAGACGCTAATGCGAGTTATGAGTTATGAGTTATGAATTGGCTGGCGCACGTCATTTCGAGCGGAGCGGAGCGGAGTCGAGAAATCTGTTACTACAACCCACTGTTCTGCTAAAACCGCCTTGCATTTTGGAGCAGATTTCTCCACTGCGCGCGCTCGTTCCTCACGCGCTCCGGTCGAAATGACGCGCTATTAAAGTTTAGTATATGAAAATTTAAAAGAAATGAACAAAATTTTATTATTCCTCCTGATTATGATTTTATCTACCCATCCCAGCCGGGCGCAGGAAGTGACTACACTTTCCGGCTTGCACCCTTCCGACTTTACGGCGGAAGTGGGCGGCAAACCAGTTGCCCTCTATATCTTAAAAAATAAAAACGGGCTGGAAGCCTGTATCACGAATTACGGGGGACGGGTCGTTTCCCTCGTGACGCCCGACAGGCACGGAACGCCGACAGACGTCGTGCTGGGGTTTGCAACTATCAACGATTATTTACAATCTTTCAGTTATTTTGGCACGCTGCTGGGCAGGTATGCCGGTCGTATTGCCGACTCCCGCTTTGAGCTGGACGGTACGGAATACCGATTGCAGGCGGGCTTCGGCAGGCACTGCCTGCATGGCGGCATGGGCGGTTTCCACATGCGTGTGTGGGACGCCGTGCAAATCGACGGGCAAACGCTGGAACTATCGCTCTTCTCACCGGACGGCGAAGCCGGCTTCCCCGGAAACTTGCAAGTCAAGGTCATTTATACGCTGACCGATGATAATGCCCTTGACATCCGCTATGAAGCCGTTACCGACAAAGCCACAGTAGTGAACCTGAGTAACCACAGTTATTTTAACCTCTCGGGAGCGCTTGACACGCCCATATTGGAACATTTAATCCAAATCAATGCGGACGCTTTTACACCCATTGACGAAACGCTGATACCGACAGGCACTATCCAGCCGGTGGAGGGAACGCCCTTAGACTTGCGCAGTCCCGCACCCATCGGCGCACATATCGATGACGACTACCCGCAGCTGAAACTGTGTAACGGCTATGACCACACGTGGGTATTGAATACCGGCGGGGATATAAAAAAGTTGGCGGCAAAGGCTGTTTCGGAAAAGAGCGGGATTGTACTGGAAGTGTATACTACGGAGCCCGGCATGCAATTCTATACGGGCATGGGCGCATCCGCCATAAAAGGCAAGCAGGGGATTACCTATCCCGCGCGGGGCGCTTTCTGTTTGGAAACGCAACATTATCCCAACAGCCCGAACCAACCGGGCTTCCCAAGTACGACGCTCCGACCGGGCGAGCAATACACGAGCCGGTGCATCTATAAATTTCTAATTTCTAATTTCTAATTGGCTTGCGCCGGCGTAAGCCATTCATACCTCATACCCCAAAACATGAATACAACACCAACATTAGAAGCAAAAGGATTTTACAAACTGTCGTGGCGTGAACGTATTGCGTTCGGGTCGGGCGACATGGCGCAGAATTTCATTTACCAGACGGTTACTACCTACCTGCTGTTTTTCTACACCAATGTATACGGGCTGAACCCGGCTATTGCGGCGGTTATGTTCCTTGGCGTGCGCATTATTGACGCTATCTGGGATCCCATCGTAGGCGCTATTATCGACATGCATACCACCCGTTTCGGCAAGTACCGCGGCTGGTTGCTCCTCATGGCGCTGCCGCTCACCATCCTGATGATCGCTTGTTTCATTGTGCCCGATTTCGGGGAAACGGGGAAAGTCATTTACGCCTGTGCCACCTACGTCGCCCTGTCGATAGTATATACTACGGTGAACGTGCCGTTCGGCGCGCTCAACGCCGCCCTGACACGCGACCAGCACGAAGTAACCATCCTTACGACTACGCGCATGTGGTTGGTGAACGTCGCGCAGGTAGCCATTACCTACGGCGTTCCTACGATGGTTATTGCATTTGCCGGCACCATGGACTCCCCCGGTGCACGGAGCGGCTGGCTGTTTACCATTATTATTTACGGCGTAATTGGGTTTGGCGCGCTCCTCTTCTCGTTTGCCGGCACCAAAGAACGGGTGGTTATATCCAAGGAAGCACAGGCGAAAGTGAAGTTTTCCGATTTATTCACCGAAGTGGTACGCAATAAACCTTTGCGCGTTATCTCGTTCATGTTTATTACGGCGTTTGCCATTATGGCGATATCCAATTCGGCGGCTACTTACTTCGTAAAATACAACTTGGGGAATGAAAACTTGGTGGGCTATTATAACGTGATTTCCGCACTGCCGGCGCTGATTATCCTGCCGTTCATGCCGCTCATGTGTAAAAAACTCGGGAAAAAAGGATTGCTCTACCTTTCCCTTGCCATTTCCTTTGCAGGTTTTGCGGGCTTGTTTATTATTCCCGCCGATCAGGTTACCATGATTTTTGTTTCCCAGTTTATCCGCTCCGTCGGGTTTGGCGTAGTGGGCGCATTCATCTGGTCGCTTATTCCCGAAGCTATCACGTATGGCGAATGGCAAACCGGCAAGCGTATTTCCGGCATCGCCAATGCCCTGATAGGATTTTTCTTCAAGTTCGGCTTAGCCCTTGGTGGGTTTGTGCCGGGCATCGTACTTTCCTTGACCGGCTTTAATTCCGAATTGGATACGCAAGGCGACGCCGCCCTGTTCGGCATCCGGCTGCTGCTTGCCGCACTGCCGGCGCTGCTCGTGCTGCTGCTGGCTTTCATCGTTTCGCGCTACAACCTTACCGATGCGCAATTAGTGGAATACGGAAAAGAAATTGAAACGAGGAGTGAACAGTAGGCAGTGGGCAGTAGGCAGTAGGCAGTGAACTTTGTCCACGAATTACACGAATTACACGAATTACAACTTTCAACTCTTTGTCCACGAATTACACGAATTACAACTTTCAACTTTCAACTAAATAGAACTTTCAACTATGAACAAAGCAAGATACCTCTTCCCCTCTGATTACATGGCAGACCCTGCCGTGCATGTATTTAACGGCAGACTCTACATCTATCCGTCGCATGACCGCGAAAGCGGGATCCCCGAGAATGATAACGGCGACCACTTCGACATGCAAGATTACCACGTCCTCTCGATGGATGACCTCAATGGCGGGGTTACCGACCACGGCGTCGTCCTCGATGTAAAAGATATTCCATGGGCAGGACGCCAGTTGTGGGACAACGACGTGGCGTATAAAAACGGGAAATATTACCTCTATTTTTCGCTGAAAGACAAAAACGATGTTTTCCATATAGGCGTGGCTGTTGCGGATAAACCCGAAGGTCCGTTTGTCCCGCAACCCGACCCTATGCGCGGAAGTTACAGCATCGACCCCTGCGTACTGGAAGATGCGGGCGATTATTATATCTATTTCGGCGGCTTGTGGGGCGGGCAGTTGCAGCGTTACCGCAACAACAAAGCGCTCGAAAGCGCGGAATTTCCCGCCGCCGGCGAGGCAGCCATTCCCCCGCGCGTGGCGCGATTAGGCAGCGACATGCTACAGTTTGCCGAAGAACCCCAGCCCGTAATCATACTGGACGGCAACGGGCAACCCATTACCCACAGCGATAATGAACGCCGGTTTTTTGAAGCCTCGTGGGTGCACAAGTACAACGGGAAATATTATTTCTCGTACTCTACCGGCGACACGCACAACCTTTGCTACGCTGTGGGCGACAATCCCTATGGACCGTTTACTTACAAAGGCGTAATCTTACCCCCCGTAGTCGGCTGGACAAC
>JAIRLT010000067.1 GCA_031259225.1 Prevotellaceae bacterium | reverse complement strand
GCTGTAGCTGGGGTTTGCAGGTGATACTTTTTTTCCTTTTATCCTTTTTTTCTTTGCGCGCGAAGCGAAGGAACAGCGGTAGCATGGCTGCGCGCCCGCAGGGTAGCAACGCGCCACCTTACCTAATGAACACTGCCGCCGCGAATGCGGGTGGCGGTGTTTGCGGGGGAGCGTACCGTCAGGCACGCCATGTTGGTCGAAAACGGCCACCGGCGTCCATCCCACCGTGCCCTCAGGCACGGCATGTGACTGTTCACATAGCGTGCCTCCGGCACGCGGGTAGCAGGTGTATTCGCCGCCATTTCTACCAATATCCTGTCCCGTCCGGGACAGCGTCATTGCGAGTGCGTAGTCCGAAGCAATCCGGCACGGGAGCCATTACCGGATTGCTTCGCTCCGCTCGCAATGTCGTGCCGTATTGCGTCATTTCGAGCGGAGCGGAGCGGAGTCGAGAAATCTGCTGCGCCCTGCACCTGCTGCTTTGCATCCTCCTGCGTTCCGGAGCAGATTCCTCCGCTACGGGGCTCGTGCCTCGCCGCTCCATTCGGAATGGGCATCCTATTCTGCACGGAATGGATACCCCATTCTGCACGGTATGGACACCCCATTCCGAACGGAATGGACACCCCATTCTGCACAAGAGTTAAAAACTAAGAATTAGCTGCCGCGCCAGCCGACTTATGACTTATGACTAAGGAAGCCCCCTACCCCCGAAGGGGGAACGAACGACTTAAACAAGGAACAATGATGCAGAAACGTGCCTGCGGTTTTTTGGGGAAACTTTGAAATCTTTAAATTTTTAAATCTTGAAATTGTTCCTGCGCCAGCCATTTTTAACTTGCAACGCTTAGCCCCTTCCTGCTTCGCGTCATTCGTCTAAAATTCGCGGTAATTCGTATATTTATTTCGAAGAAAATCGTTATATTTGCAAAAATAAAACGCGGTTATGACTTTAAAGTTTCGTTTAACCATTGTCCAGTTCCTTGAATTTTTTATTTGGGGTTCGTGGCTTATTTCTTTTGGCAACTACATGTCGCACCTGGGCATGGGGGATAAAATAGGCACGCTGTTCGCTACGGCGGGTATCGCATCGTTTATTATGCCGACTATCGTGGGTATTATTGCCGACCGCTGGGTTAATTCCGAACGGCTGTTCGGCGTCCTGCACCTGCTGGGGGCATGTTGCCTTTTTATGGCTTCCCGCGCTACCGGCTTTAACCAGCTTTACCTTTGTATGTTTTTGAATGCACTGGTTTTTATGCCTACCATCGGGTTGAGCTATTCCATTTGCTATAGCGTGATGGCGAAAAACGGGATGGATACGGTCAGGGAATTTCCACCGATACGGGTGTGGGGAACTGTTGGGTTCATCGTAGCAATGTGGGTGGTAAACCTTGCCGGATGGGGCGCCGGTTCCAACCAGTTGCTGCTGGCAAGCTGCTCGGCATTTGCCCTTGCGCTGTATGCGTTCACCCTGCCGCCGTCGCCGCCAATGCGGGCGCAAAAGGGCAGTTCGCTTATATCCACACTGGGGCTGGATGCGCTGGTATTGTTAAAGGAAAAGCGGATGGCGGTATTTTTCCTCTTTGCCGTATTGCTGGGCGTTTGCCTGCAAATAACCAATTCTTACGGCAGCACTTTTATCCAAAGTTTCGCGGCGGATTATCCCGGCTCGTTTGCGGTCAAATACAATAATATCTTTTTATCCGTTTCCCAAATATCCGAGGCATTATTTATATTGGCTATTCCGTTTTTCCTCCGCCGGTTCGGCATAAAAATCGTAATGTTGATGAGCCTTGGCGCATGGATACTGCGTTTCGGCTTATTCGGCGTCGGCGACCCCGGCACGGGGATGGTTTGGCTGACGCTGTCGATGATTATCTACGGTATGGCTTTCGATTTCTTCAACATTTCGGGCTCGCTGTTTATAGAGAAAGAGACGCCCGCCAAGTTCCGCGCCAGTGCGCAGGGCATGTTGATGATGGTAACAAACGGGCTGGGCGCCATTCTCGGCAATTACGGCGCCGAAGCGGTCATCAACCGTTTTGTTAATAATACGGCAACGCCTCACTGGTCGGCGGCATGGTTTATTTTCGCCGCCTACGCTTTCATAGTAGCCATTGCCTTTGCCCTATGTTTTAAATACAAGCACGGGCAAAACAGGAATTAAGGATTGGTTGGCGCCGGCAATCAGAAATTAGCAATCAGAAATTAGCAATTAATGAAGAAATTAACAAGAGAAGAACCTGTTCCTGTGAAAAAGGCAATAGTGCCCAAGCTGTGGAAAAGTTTCCTGTTCCGGAATATCGTATATGCAGCAGTGGGTTTACCGTTGTTGGTACTTATTATTAATTTCATATTGCTGCTGCTGACGCAGCATAACCGGACGTTTCCCGTGCCGGACTTTTTGGGGCTGACCCTCGAAGAAGCCCTTGCCGTGAAGGAAGCCAAATACCTTCGATTGGAAATCACAGATTCGGTATATGTGATGCACCGGCAGCGCGGCACTGTTTTCCGGCAGGTGCCGGAGCCGCAGACGGAGGTGAAAAATAACCGCAGGGTGCTGCTGGTCATCAATGCCCATTCGCCGCGCAAAGTAATGGTGCCGGAAGTTGTCGGGTATTCATTGCGGCAGGCGAAGGCGGTGTTGCTGTCGCAAGGACTGTCCATAGGAAAATTGAGTTACGAACCGGATATCGCCACCAACAATGTATTGGCGCAATATTATAAAGGGCGTGTTATCCGGCAAGGCAGCGAAATAGCCGCCGGCAGTGAAATTGACTTGACGCTGGGACGGAATGTTGAATTGGGGCAACGCACCGTCATTCCATCCGTCACCGGTTTATCCACCGAGTCGGCAACGGATTTGCTGCTGGATAATTCCTTGAATTATGCGCTGCATTATGACGCTTCCGTCAAGAATTATGCGGATTCGCTTGCGGCGCGCGTGTACCGCCAGTTACCTTCCGCCTCGCCATCGAATATATGGAACTTGGGTACTACAGTGGAACTCTACCTCCGTCCCTGACTTTTTAGAACACCGGAAAATCTTTAAATTTTTCAACCTTTAAATTTTTAAATTCATTGAACCCTTTACCTCCAACGCCATTACAGGAAGAAGAACAGACAGAAAAGCAACGCCTGTTTGAACATTTCCATTTTGTGGTGGACGAAGGACAAACGCCCGTCCGGATTGATAAATACCTTACCGCACATATCGAAGGAATGTCGCGCAACCGCATACAGATGGCTGCCGCCGTACAGTATATTTTAGTGAACCGGCAACCGGTAAGCGTAAGCTACAAGGTCAAACCCCGCGACGAAATAAGCATTGTAATGCCTTTCCGCCGGCGCGGCATGGAAGTCATTCCCGAAAATATCCCATTGGATATAATGTACGAAGATGCGGCGGTGATTGTGATAAACAAACCGGCGGGCATGGTCGTGCATCCCGGACATGGCAACTATACCGGCACGCTGCTCAATGCGCTGTTATATTATTTGCAGGAAAAAAACGAAACCTATTTCCTCGTACACCGTATTGACAAGGACACGTCGGGCATTCTGGTGGTGGCGAAAACGACGGAAGCGCAGATATTTTTAGCCGACCAGTTTTTTTACCATACATCCAAACGGCTATATGTGGCGCTGGTGTGGGGCAATGTCCCTGCCGGCGAAGGAACGGTTACCGCCAATGTCGGGCGCGACCCGAACGATCGCATGCGCTTCCGCGTCTTTGATGATGAAACGCAAGGTCGCCATGCGGTAACGCACTACAAGGTGATGGAGCGGTTCGGCTATGTGACCCTGCTCGAGTGCCGTCTGGAAACCGGTCGCACGCACCAGATACGCGTGCACATGAGCAGCATCGGGCATCCGCTATTCAACGACGAACGCTACGGCGGCGACGCTATCCGCAAGGGAACGGTATTTTCCAAGTACAAACAGTTTATCACAAACTGTTTTGAAATCATGCCGCGACAGGCGTTGCATGCGCGGCTGCTGGGGTTTGTGCATCCCGTAAGCAAGGAAGAAATGATTTTTGAAGCCGCCCTGCCGGAAGACTTTGCAAAGGTGCTGGAAAAATGGCGGAACTATAAACATACCGGCATCGAAGAAGACGGCGCAACTATGGAGGCATATTGAAATCACGGTTTTTACAGGTCGCATGGAGGGAAGATGATGATAACAAATAAACAATTGGTCGTAGAAAATTTACTGTCGTCCTACACGGAAGCGGGAGAAGGGAAACCCCTTGTCCTGTTGCACGGCTGGGGCTGTAGCGCGGGTACTTTTAAGGATTTGCAGGCAAGCCTCTCCGGGAAGTTCCGGGTGGTGGCAGTGGATTTCCCCGGATTTGGAAGAAGCGAAGAGCCAAAAGAAATATGGGGCTGTGCGGAATATGCGCACTGGGCGCAACAGTTCCTTCAAAAAATGAATATACAGGCGCCGGTGATTTTGGGACATTCCTTTGGCGGGAGGATTGCATTGGTCTTAAATTCCCGCATCCCTGTGTCCAAACTCATCCTGACGGGCAGCGCGGGACTGGCGGCAGCCGGCAGCCCGCCGAAAAAAACGCCGGCTAAATACCTGCCCGGCTTTTTAAAAAAAGGAATACTCCGGGAAATACTTATAAAAATCGCCGGCTCGGACGACTACAAACGCGCCACACCCCGTATGAGGGAAGTCCTGAAAAAAGTTATCGCAGAAGACCTGCGCCCTTTTGCAGAGAAAATTTCGATACCGGCGCTCTTAATCTGGGGCGCGGACGATAAGGAAACCCCCCTGTCGGTGGGCGTTGATTTTAATGCAGCCATCCCTGCGTCCACGTTGGAAATAATGGCGGGCTGCGGGCATTACGCTTTCCTCGAAAACAGGGAGCTGTTTTTGCGCCTGACCAATAAATTTTTGGAAGACCATGATTGAAACCCTCTACGCCGGCGCCCTCCTGTGCCTGTTTTTTTACCTTGCCCTTATCCTGAAAAAGGAACTGCACATGCTGCAATTAAATTCCTATTTCAATACCCGCTATATTAAATGGTACAAACAAAACCTCCGGGCGCGTTGCGATATAATCAAAGCGCTGGCGGTGTTGTCCGGCATATTGTCCGCCTGTTGGGACGGCTGGCTTTTCCCGGCAGCCGGTATTCTTTTCCCGGTCGCCGGCGCCGTAGCGTTGTTAAAACAAAAAGCAAAAAAGAAACTGGACTTTACCAAACGGGCGGTGCGGTTATTTACCCTGTCGTTATTACTTCCTGCCGTTGCCCTCGCTGTAACCTTTGCGGCTACGCAAGATATCCGTCCGGCGCTGCTGCTGCTGGCGGCGCTTACGGCATGTTCATTCCCCCTGATGCTCCTTGCAAATACGCTGATACGACCGCTGGAAACCCTCATCAACCGGTGGTATATCAATGACGCCAAAAAGAAAATGAAACACTGCCCCGACTTGACGGTCGTAGCCGTTACAGGCAGCTACGGCAAAACCAGCGTGAAACATTTTTTACAAAATATCCTCTCGGAACGGTACAATGTATTGATTACGCCCGGCAGTTTTAACACCACCCTGGGGGTGGTTCGCACGGTCCGCGAGCAGTTGCAGCCGCTGCACGAAATCTTTATCGTAGAAATGGGTGCAAAAAAAGCCGGCGACGTCGCGGAAATCTGCCGGATAGTCCGCCCGGAATACGGCGTCATCACGGCAATCGGCGCGCAACATCTGGAAACATTCGGAACCGTAGAAAACGTGAAGAAAGCAAAACTGGAAATCATATCCGCCCTGCCTGCCACCGGCAAGGGCTTTATCAATGCCGCCGGCATAGCCCTCGGCGACCTCCCTGCGGACGCCAAAGCCCCCGTAGTTTCATTCGGCGTGGAAGAAGACGCGGATTACTGCGCCCGGAACATTACTTATACCGCTCGGGGAATGGCTTTCGACGTATACTGCGGCGGCGAAAAGCTCCTGACGCTTGAAACCGCCCTGCTGGGCGAACACAATATAACAAATTTACTGGCATGTTGCGCGGTGGCTTTAACTTTGGGACTGGAAAAATACCAAATTGAAAAAGCCGTCAAAGGCATTCGCGCCGTTGCCCACCGCTTGGAAGTAAAACCATTGCCCAATGGCATAACGGTTATTGACGACGCCTTTAATTCCAACCCCGTTGGCTCGAAAATGGCGCTGGAAGCCCTGAAACGCATCGACGGGAAAAGGAAAATAATCATTACCCCCGGCATGATTGAACTGGGCGCGGAAGAAGCGGAACGGAACTATGCTTTCGGGCAGGCTATCGCCCGGAACTGCGACATTGCCGTGCTCGTCGGCGCCCACCGGACGCAACCGGTACGGGAGGGCGTCCTATCCGCCGGATTTCCGGAAGGAAATTTAATGGTTTGCAAAAACCTCGCGGAAGCAAACAACTACGTAAAAAGCATCATGCAACCGGGCGACGTGGTATTGTATGAAAATGATTTACCCGATACGTTTAACGAATAAATAATATAAACAATGAAAAAAAACATTGGCGTCTTTTTTGGCGGTCGCTCGGTGGAGCACGAAATATCAGTCATCTCTGCCTTGCAGGTAATCAAAGCAATTGATAAGGAAAAATACGATGTGGTTCCCGTCTATATCACGAAAGACGGCTGCTGGTATACCGGCAACTGGTTAAAATACATTGACAATTTCAGGAACTACAAGCTCCTCCTGAAACGCTGCCGGAAAATTGCGCCCTCGCTGAATGCCAACGACGGCACATTATTCGCCTACCCGCGCGGGCTGTGGAAAAGAAGCAAGGCGGTAGCGAAAATCGACGTCGCTTTTCCCGTCTTTCACGGCGCATACGGCGAAGACGGCTGTTTCCAGGGCGTTTTTGAAATTATGAACCTGCCCTACGTAGGCTCGGACGTGCTGGCGTCGGCGGTGTGCATGAGCAAAGTTTTCACGAAAGAAATGAGCAAAGCCGCCGGGATACCCGTACTGGACTATTACAGCGTGGACGCCGACCGGTGGTTTAGCGACCGGGAAAATCAATTAAAACAGGTTACCCGGTTGGATTTCCCGGTTATCGTCAAGCCCGGCAATTTGGGCTCCAGCATCGGCGTAAGCAAAGCCGCCGGCGTGCAGGAACTGGAAAACGCTATGGAACTGGCGGCGCTATATTCCAACACCCTGCTGGTGGAAAAATGTATCACCGCCATCAAGGAAATCAACTGCTCGGTAACAGAAACCGTGCATGGCATAGAAGTTTCCGAATGCGAAGAACCGGTAGTATCGTCCGGCAACCTGTTAAGTTTTGATGACAAATACCTTTCCTCCGCCTCGCCGGCAAAAGGCATGGCGGGTAGCGGCAGGAAAATTCCCGCCGGCATTCCCAACGCCCTGAAAAAGGAAATACAGGAATATGCGGTAAGGATTTTCCGCTATTTGGGCTGTTCCGGCGCCGTCCGGATAGATTTCATCCTTGATACCGCCGCCGGCAAAGTTTACCTGAACGAAATAAATACCATTCCCGGCTCGCTGGCTTTCTACCTCTGGGAAGCCACCGGCAAAAACTTCGCCGCCCTCCTCACCGGGATGATAGAGCAATCCGTAAAACGTTTTGCCAAAAACAACAAGCTGCGGAAAAACTTTGACTCCAACGTGCTTTGGAGTATCAACGGCAACAAATTAAACAACAAACTATCGGGGAAACTGTAAACGGCGTCCGCTGCACCGGTGCGCAGTCGTGGCTGGGGTGTTCCCTCTGCGGCTGGGTTTCCTGCGTCCTGCGGGAACGTCCCCGCGACTCTGGGGGACATCCGCACAACTCTGAGAGACATCCGCACAACTCTGGGGGATATCCGCACGCCTGTGGGGGATATCCGCACAACGCTGGGGGATATCCGCACAACGCTGGGGGATATCCGCACGACTTTGGGGGATATCCGCACAACTCTGGGGGATATCCGCACGACTTTGGGGGACATCCGCACGACTCTGGGGGATATCCGCACGACGCTGGGGGATATCCGCACGACGCTGGGGGATATCCGCACGACCTTGGGGGATATCCGCACAACGCTGGGGGATATCCGCACGACGCTGGGGGACATCCCCGCAGATGGGGCTGAATATTCTACGGACGAGGGTGAATATCCTGCGGATGAGGAAGTCCCCTGCCCTGACCTCCAAAGGGGAAACGGCGGAAAGGGAAACGGTGGCGGGGCGCCGGTCGCGACTTACGGCTAAAATAATAAATGTGGCGGGGCGCCTGTCGCGACTTACGACTAAAATAATAAATAATGAATAACAGACAAGGAAACTGCGCCGGTCGGCTTAGGGCTTACGGCTAAAAACGGCTTACCTTATACCGTCTGCAAGACTTCTACCAGTAAATCCCAGAATTTTTGCACGCTTTTTATGTCCAAGCGTTCGTCGGGCGTGTGCATGCCGCGAATAGTGGGTCCAAAGGAAACCATATCCAAATGCGGATATTTTTCGAGGAATAAACCGCATTCCAGCCCGGCATGTACGGCTTTTACTTTCGGTTCCGTGTGGAAGAGGGTGCGGTAGGCTTGAACGGTTGTCTGCAAAATCGCCGATTTGGGACGGGGCGTCCAGCCGGGATAGCCGTCGCCATGCGTAACCGTTGCGCCGGCTTCCGCGAAAACGGCTTCGACCATGCGCGCCATATCGCGCTTGGCGCTTTCGATGGCGCTGCGCTGGCTGGTTGCCACAATGATTTTGTTGTCTTCCGTGAATTTTACCGACGCCAAATTGGTGGATGTTTCCACGAGGTTTTCTATCGTGTGGCTCATGGCTATAACGCCGTGCGGGCAGGCGTAGAGCGCATTCAGCAGGCGCTGTTGCGTGCTTTGGTCGATAACGTGCGCAGGCAGCGCGGTTTCTTTCAAAGTCTGTTCCATGTTTGGCTCTGCGGTTTTCCATTCGTTTTCGATTTCGCCGGCATGTTGTGCAAACAGTTGCTGCAAAGCGCCGGCGGCTTTTTTGTCCACCGTAAATATGGCGGCGGCTTCGCGCGGAATGGCATTGTGCAGGTTTCCGCCGGCGAAATGCGCTAAACGGATAGCGCACTGCTGCTGCGCCTGCCAGAGGAAGCGGGCGAGCAATTTGTTGGAATTGGCGCGGTGTTTATTGATGTCGTCGCCGCTATGACCGCCGGCAAGTCCGCTAACGGCGGCGGTAAACGCCACCGCTCCTACCGGCGGCGACTCCAGCCGGGAGGTGAAAGTAGCGACCGTATCCATGCCGCCGGCACAGCCGATAAATAATTCGCCTTCGTCTTCGGAGTCGAGGTTCAGCAGGATATTTCCGGACAGGAAGTCCGGTTGCAGGGCGGCAGCGCCGGAGAGCCCGGTTTCTTCGTCTACCGTGAAGAGGCATTCCAGCGGACCATGCGGTATATCTTCGGACGCGAGCAATGCCAGTTGCGCGGCTACGCCAATGCCGCAGTCCGCGCCGAGCGTGGTGCCGCGCGCCTTTATCCAGCCGCCGTCGATATAAGGTTGAATGGGGTCTTTGAAAAAATCATGCTCCGTGCCGGCATTTTTCTCACAAACCATATCCACGTGGCTTTGCAATATGACAACGGGTTTCTCTTTCATGCCGGCGGTAGCTGTTTTTGTTATCAGCACATTCCCGGCGGCGTCGCGGCAGGCGGGCAGGCGGTGGCTGTCTGCAAAGCAGAGCAGGTAAGCGATAATCTTTTCTTCGTGTTTCGACGGGCGCGGCACACGGCATATTTCCATGAAATAGGCAAATACAAGGGAGGGAGTTAATGTTTTCATCATTGTTCGTTTTTAAGGATATATAGCAAAGGTACGAAAATATTTTTTCCGCTTGAATATCCCGGCGGCATTTGTTGCATGAAAGTCTGTAATCTTTTAATTATATTTGTACAATATTTTGAAAGATACTGCTATGTTGTATAAAAAAATTATTGTATTCCTGCTGCTGGCACAAGCTGCCTGTGGGCTGCTGGCGCAGGATATTGCAGTGCAGGATATTTTTCCTGCATGGCAAACGCCGGTGAAATACCCGGCGCTGACACCCGGCGGGAACTACTTGGTCTTCCTGTCCGGCGACGGAACGTCCCTCACCGCTTATGAAGCGCACCGGGACAATGACGCCTGGACAACCCCCGCGCCGTTTGACTACATCAACCAACTGATTGCCGAAACAGGGCAGGAAGTGGGCGGTTTCTCGTTTAACCACGACGGAACAACACTCTATTTCCATGCCAAAATAAATACCGATTATTTCGACATCTTCTCCGCCCGGAAAACCAAACAGGGCTGGAGCGCGCCGCAACGTGTGGGTAAACCCGTTTCGGCAGACGCCGATTTATTTTCACCGACCATCTCGTCGGACAATAAAACCCTGTTCGTCCTGCGGGCGAAGCCGGTCAATAAAAAAGAAGGAACATGCAAAGAATTGCTGTTATTCGAGAAAAACAAGGACGGTGAATGGACAGGTCCAAAATACCTGCCTAATGAATTTAACACCGGATGCCAGGAAACGCCATTCTTCTGCGCCGACAACACGATACTGCTCTTCGCGTCGCGGCGCGTGGGCGTGGACAAGGAAGGGAAGAAAACGTCCGGCGATGACTACGACCTCTATTTTGCCCGCCGGATTGACGAGAACAACTGGTTCTACCCGGTGTATGTAGATGGATTGAATACGGACAACGACGATTTGTCGCCGATGTTGAACAGCGCCGGCGATTATTTTTTGTTTACCACCAAAGTAAAAAAATCAAAAAAACAACCGCAAAAAATATACGCCACACCCCTGCCTTCCGACGTCAAACCTGCCAAGACCTTTGTCTTGTCGGGAGGGATAAAGGATTTGTACTCCGAACAACCGGTTGAAGCAAAAATCATCGTGCAGGACGCCGTTACGTCCGTCACCAAAGGCGAGTTCCTATCAACGGACGAAGGGCGCTATTCGATTATCCTGACGAGAGGCGCATTCTATAAAATTGATTTTTCCAAAGAAAATTATTCCCATACTTTTTATTACAAAGACTTGACCGGCAACAGCAGCGAATGGCAGGACACTTTCGACGTGGCGCTGTTCGACAACGTGAATTTGGAACTGAATATTTATGACAACGAGCTGTTCTATCCCGTATCGCCGGCTGTCCTGCTGTCCGACTCGCTGACGCAGCAGCCGGTGGAACGGCAACGTATTAAGAACGTATCGACCGGGAAATACAATTGCCGGCTGGATATTGGGCGTAACTATAAAATCCGCGTGGAAAGCGAAAACTTTAAGCCCTACGAAACGTATTTCGACTTGCGCACCGATGTAGTGTATAGTAATTTCGAGAAAAGCCTCGAATTGCAGGCAGCCCGGAAAACACTTACGCTGAATGTTACGAACAGCGACGGCGCGTCTATCTTGCCGGTGGATATTGAAATTGCAAACCTGAAGCGCGATGAAAGCAGTGTGGCATTGGTCAGCTACAACGGGAGCGGGCATCCCGTCCTCTCGTTGCGCACCAACGACAGTTATGAGTTGAACGTAACGAAAAAAGGGTTCACGTACTTTAATACCGGTTTGAATTTTGAAACCGCCCGTCCCGAAACGCTGGACATCATTATGGATACGCTGACCACGCAGACGAAAATGGTTTTCAATAATATTACCTTTGAAACCAATTCGGCGGAATTGAATGCGGCATCGTTTGCGGAACTCAACCGCATCGTAAAATTTATGAACGATAATCCCGCTATCCGGATTGAAATCGCTGCGCACACCGATGACGTGGGCTCCAATGAACATAACTTCCGGTTGTCGAATAAACGTGCGGCGTCGGTAGTGAATTTCCTGACGGAAAATGCTATTCTTCAAGAACGCCTACAAGCAAAAGGATACGGGGAACTGCAACCCGTAGCGCCGAATAATTCTGCGGAAAACCGCGCCAAAAACCGCCGCGTGGAAATACGCATCATTGAATAATTAAGCATGAAAGTAATGGTTAGCGAGGCTGGCGCGCCAGCCAATCAGAAATCAGAAATTGAAAATTAGAAATCAAAAATTATGATACGGAAATTTATCATTTGTATGTTTCTCCAATCGGCGGTTTTGTATGCCGTAGGACAACCGAAATATAAGGATGTGTACGAGACAATCAAAACAATGAAAGACTATGAAGCGTTCCAAACATTGTTCAATTACCAGTCGGCGACCACGTCCAAAGACTTCGTAAATGTCAATGGCTACTACCAGATGGGACTGATATCCCAGAAAATGATGCGCCAGTACGATCCTTTCCTGCAATCGCAGAACACGGCACAATGTATTGCCGACGCCACTACTTACCTGTCGCTGGCGTTGCACTTTTTCGACGAATAGGAGGCGAAGAAAAACGGTTCCTATTATCAAGGAGTATCCGGCGCTTTGACTTACGAAAATATCAAAAAAGATATAACAGACCGGTTGGCGGATGCGGCGGAATATAAAAAACAATTCGAACAGAATTTAATATACCTTACTAACGGCATTCATAAATACAATGCGTGTATTGAAACATTCGGCAACATCAACGAACAAAACAGCCGCCTGAACGATTTGTATTTTTTGGTGGACGATGCGTTGAAGAAAAACCTTGCCGACCTGCAAACCAACTTTGATACCACACTATATTATATAGGGGCATTAAAAACGTCGCTGGAAAACTACCCAATGGCAGGGTATAAAATCAATTATTCGCTGTCGCCGATTACGGAATACCGCTTGCACGGGCTGACTGCTGCGAATTTTATTGCAAAAGCAGTAAAGTTATGGGATTTTAGGTCATGGGTTGATGCATTCAACAAGGTGCTGACGACCGACATCGCTTTCCTCTACCGGAAAGCGGAAGAAGTGTACCAAGCGAATATTGCCCGCCTCGAACGTTCCGGCAATGCGGGCGATGCTTCCGGCGGTTATGCAATAGACCCGCTGGTGATAAATAAAATTTACCAATATGACTTTAACTCGGTCGTAGCGCCGTTTTTGAAATATCAGGAAGCAAAAATCAACCTGCGCTATCACCATGCCGGCAACGTGGTGGATAAAAGTTTGCCGGCAGTACACCGTTTTGCAAAATCGCCTGACTATTACTTTGAGTTAATCACCCAAAAGCAAGCGGTGGATAGCGCCCTGCACCTGACAACAGGCAAAACAACGCCGGAAGCGGTGAAGAAATACCGCGCGTTTTTTGAAACCCATTACAAGGGTTTTGACGGATTTAAGGCGTACCTCAAAGACGAGTCGGCAAGCAACGATTTGTTCCTGCATGAGGCATTGGACATCTATAAGGACAATGTGCTGGAATTGCCGGAAGCCGGCGCAACAGACAAAATAGAATATAAAAACGAACCTTTCTACACCACGCTCATCACGCCCGGCAAGATCGGCGACGCCGGCTACTTCATTCATGCAAAAACAGTGTTACCGAATAAAAAGATTTTCGTTACCGGTTCGTATGTCAATAAAGCGGCAGAGCTAACCGCTTTCGCTGCCCTGCTGAACGATAATACCGCGATTGAATGGGTAAAGTTGTTCGATAAAAAAGGTGAAAAAAACAGGGGGCTGCTGGCAACACAGGCAGACAACGGCTTTGCGGTTGTCATAGCTGCCGGTAATGACAATGAAACGGCAAATTACCTGTACCTGTTAGACGCCAACGGCACGGTCAGGAAGAATACCAAACTGGCTGCTACAGCCGTTCCCCGCAAATTGATGTACGACGACATCAATGAAACTTTCCTGCTCGCGTTCAAAGGCAATTCACTCCTGCCCTACGACAGCAGCAGCGACGCTTTGCAAGTGTTCCGGCTGAAATCCGACTTGTCCAATGACTGGGAAATAGACGTGCCCTTCAACGGTTATGTATCGAATATTATCAAAACAAACGACCAACTGTACATTTACGGCGCTTGCAGCGAACTGACCGGTGCAACGGGCAACAGCCTCTCTGCCGGCGATAAGAAAACCGTTGCCTTCGTTGCCATTGTAGACGCCGATGGTCGGCGCTTGACGGAAGAAATTTTCGACGCGCCTTTTTCGTATTATCCATTGTACGTATCTAAAATCAGCAATGAATATGTAGATATGATAGCCGTCAAGGACGCCTTGCCGGACGAGGATGCAGCGAAAAAAAGCCCGTCATATTACCTGATTATTTCTGCCGATAATAAAATTTACTACCATTATTAGTTATTTAGTCGTAAGTCGTAAGTGGCGGCAAGCGCAGTGGCGTCCGCCTAAACCTGTAAATCTCGCATTCCATGTTTTCTGTTGCACAATTGCATGAACAGTCGCAGCGGCAATTGCAGCCGCTCTATTCAAAAGAAGAAGCGCGGGCGTTGTCGTATGCGGTCTTGCAGCATTTCGGGAAATTGTCGCGCACGCAATTGTATGCCTTCCCGGAAACAGAACTGTCCCCCGGAGTAGTACAACAAGTGCAAACGGCAATTGCCGGCTTGCTTGCGCATCGACCGTTGCAGTACGTAACGGGCGAGACATTGTTCTGTGGTTTTCCTATGGAAGTATCCGGCGCCGTATTAATCCCGCGCCCGGAAACAGAAGAACTGGTAGCGTGGGCAGCCGGCAGCGCCGGCAAGCAGGCGGTTGTCCTTGACTTGTGTACCGGCAGCGGGTGTATCGCTATTGCGCTGAAAAAAATCATTCCCTCCGCAGAAGTATATGCCTGCGACTGTTCGCCGGAAGCGTTGGAAGTGGCGCAGCGCAATGCCGCGAAGAATGATGCGGCAATTCATTTTTTCCACTGCGATGTACTTTCTACCATGCCGTTCGACAAAAAAGCAGACTGCATCATCAGCAATCCGCCTTATGTGCGACACAGCGAAAAAGCGGCAATGAGCAAAAATGTGTTGTTGTACGAGCCGCCGCAGGCATTGTTCGTCGCCGATAATGACCCGCTGGTCTTTTACCGCGCCATCGCGCGCCTTGCCCGACAACATTTGCAAGATAACGGAACCGTTTTTGTGGAAATCAACGAGGCATTGGGCAACGAAACAAAAGTCCTGTTTGAAACCGCCGGCTTTGCCGCCGTCGAGCTGCGCAAAGACCTGAACGGCAAAGACCGCATGATACGCTGCACAGGACACGGCAAACGGGAGGTAAGTTCAAATAATAACCGCAACTTGTAAAAAAAATTTGCAGATAAAAAAAATCTTGCTACATTTGTGGCATTAAAACATGTTCTTTTTTTATAAAAGCAAATTTATTATTTGCAATGTTCAGCTTTTGAAATCTGGCTAATTTCAAGTATCGATAGAACTGTATATCCTCAAAAAACGTGGATTTTGGTTTATTTTCGATACAGGAAGCCAGACCTTCAAAAGCAATAAATTAAAGTTCACGTTTCGCTTTTCTATATGTTTAGAAAACCAAACGTATGAAATTGGCAGCGAATAAAAAATTGCAGCGAGGGG
>JAIRLT010000029.1 GCA_031259225.1 Prevotellaceae bacterium | reverse complement strand
ATTGAAAATTACCTGTCCGGCGACAAAGTTACACTGGTCATTGTAGGCTTGGCGCATTTGCACGGCTCGGACGGCTTGCTGGATATCTTGAAGAATAAAGGATACGAAATAAAGCAAGTAAAGTGAACGGCAATGTAAAAATACATAGTCCCTATTTTTAAGTCCTGTGGTTATTGCACAAAAAATACAAATCATAAAAAACAACTTGCCGCCACGCACTACGCTGGTGGCTGTATCGAAGACGCAGCCGGTGGAAGTCATCAGGGAAGCGTATGCAGCGGGACAGCGGGCATTCGGCGAGAGCCGTCCGCAAGCCTTGCGGGACAAAGCGTCGAAGCTGCCGTCAGATATTGAATGGCATTTTATCGGACATTTGCAAAGCAATAAGATTAAATTAGTGGTGGGATTGGCGCACACTATCCATTCTGCCGACAGCGGGAAACTGTTGGTAGAACTTGATAAAGAAGCCTGCCGCCGGAAATGTATCCAACGCTGTTTGTTACAGGTGCACGTAGCACAGGAAGAAACAAAATATGGTTTTACGCCCGGCGAATTACGCGCACTGGCGGCAACCGGTTTCTTTTCCCAATTGCCCGGCTTGCAAATTGCCGGGCTGATGGGCATGGCTACCTTTACGAACGATACGGAACAAATTCGCCGGGAATTTCGCACCCTCGCAAATTTATATACGGAACTTAAACAAACGTATTTTTCCACCGGCGCCGCTTTTTGCGAATTGTCGATGGGCATGTCAAACGACTACGCCATAGCGGTAGAGGAAGGAAGCACAATCGTGCGGATAGGCAGCGCCCTCTTTGAAGATTGACGAATTTACAGATTTAGGTTGACGCCAATACGAATTGAGCTAACACCAGTGCGCTTTGTCGCGACTTACAACTAAAATAATTTATGACTAAAAACGATTTCTTCTATATCGAAACTTACGGTTGCCAGATGAACGCCAACGACAGCGAAGTGGTGGCGGCTATCATGCAAGACGCAGGTTTTACGATGACAGATGACAGGCAAAAAGCCGATGTACTGTTCATCAACACCTGTTCTATCCGCGACAATGCAGAGCAACGCGTGTGGGGACGGCTGGATGTTTTCCGTTTGCTCAAACAGCGTAAGCCGTCTATTATAGTGGGGGTGCTTGGCTGCATGGCGGAACGCCTGAAAGAAGCGCTACTCGAAAACGGTACGGTTGATTTGGTCGCAGGTCCCGACGCTTATCGTTCCTTGCCGCAATTAGTGCGCGAGGCGGAAAGCGGGCAGAAAGGCATTAATACCTTACTCTCTCGCGAAGAAACCTATGCCGACATCTCGCCGGTACGCATGGATAAAAACGGTGTAACGGCATTTGTTTCCATTATGCGCGGTTGCAATAATATGTGCGCTTATTGCGTGGTGCCTTATACGCGCGGTGCGGAACGCAGCCGTCCGGCGCAGACAATTATAGCGGAAGTCCGCGAACTGTTGAAAAACGGCTACAGGGAGGTGACCTTATTGGGGCAAAACGTTAATTCGTACGCATGGAAAAACATTGCCGACCCTTCCAAAACAATTGATTTTGCAAAGCTACTTGAATTGGTTGCCTTGTTAGACCCTGCTTTGCGCGTACGTTTTTCTACTTCGCACCCGAAAGATATGAGCAATGCCGTGCTTTATACGATGGCGATGTATCCTAATGTTTGCAACCACATTCACCTGCCGGTGCAGTCGGGCAGCACGCGGTTGTTGCAAGTGATGAACCGCGGCTATTGGCGCGAGAGTTATTTGGAACGCATTGCCAAAATACGCGAAATCATTCCCGGGTGCGCTATTTCGACGGATATTATTGCCGGTTTTTGCAGCGAAACCGATGACGACCATGCACAAACATTGTCGTTGATGCGTGAAGTAGGCTATGACGCAGCATTCATGTTTAAATATTCCGAACGACCGGATACCAAAGCCGCCCGCCACTTTCCGGACGATGTGCCGGATGAAGTAAAAACAAAACGGCTCAATGAAATCATTGCACTGCAAAACCAACTGTCGCTGGAAAGTAATCAACGCGATATAGGAAAAACTTTTGAAGTCTTGGTAGAAGGCGTTTCCAAACGCTCTGCCGATGCACTTGCCGGACGTACGCCACACAATAAAATGGTGGTCTTCCCCAAAGCGCATTTCAAGGCAGGCGACTATGTAACCGTAAAAATCACGCAATGCTCCTCCGCCACGCTCATGGGCGAAACCGGCATAAGTTAAGAACTAAGAGTACCGGCGCCGGACATGGCGCTTTTAGAGGACAAGAGGCTTGTCGTTTTCAACTCAACTTTTTTATGTACTTTTGCACAAAATTTGAAATATGAGCGAAAATAACATACTGGCTAAATTGGAAGGCTTAACCCGGAAGTTTGAAACCGTCGGCGCACAATTGGGCGAACCCGGTGCACTGTCCGACATGAAACGCTATGTGTCGCTGAACAAGGAATACCGCGAGCTGGAACCAATTGTGGCTATCACTTCCACCTATAAAAAAGCATTAACCGATTTGGCAAGTGCGAAAACCATTCTTGCTACCGAGAAAGATGCGGAATTACGCGAAATGGCGAAAGAAGAAATGGATTTGCTGGAAGCGTCAATTCCGCAAATGGAAGAAAAGATAAAACTGTTGCTAATTCCCGCCGACCCGCAAGACAGCAAGAATGCCATCCTTGAAATTCGTGCCGGTACAGGCGGCGATGAAGCATCCATTTTTGCCGGCGAGTTATTCCGCATGTATGTGAAATTTGCGGAAAAGAAAGGTTGGAAAATCGAAATAAACAGTAGCTCCGAAGGTACGGTAGGCGGCTACAAGGAAATTATCTGCGAAGTGAAAGGCAGCGGCGTATACGGCGTACTGAAATACGAAAGCGGCGTACACCGCGTGCAGCGCGTACCGCAAACCGAAACACAGGGGCGTGTGCACACCTCTGCCGCGTCGGTAGCCGTTTTGCCGGAAGCCGACGAGTTCGACGTCGAATTAAATATGAATGACATCCGTAAAGATACTTTTTGCTCTTCCGGACCCGGCGGGCAGTCGGTGAATACCACTTATTCCGCCATCCGTTTAACGCATATTCCGACGGGCATTGTAGTGCAGTGCCAGGACGAAAAATCTCAATTGAAGAATTTCGACAAAGCGCTGGTGGAACTGCGCACGCGCTTGTATAATATGGAATATGAAAAATACCTGAACGAGATTTCAAATAAACGCAAAACAATGGTCTCTACCGGCGACCGTTCGGCAAAAATCCGCACTTACAATTACCCGCAAAGCCGCGTAACCGACCACCGTATTAACTATACGATGTATAATTTGCCTGTCTTCATGGATGGCGGTATTCAAGAAGTCATCGACCAGTTGCAGGTAGCCGAAAATGCCGAACGCTTGAAAGAAAGCGAGGAATAATCACAGATTACGTACCGCCTGTGGCGCCGGCGACCGCCACTGGGAAAGAAGCACGCCGGCAATGACCACCGCCATACCGGCGGACTGGTGCCATGCGATTACTTCGCGACCGGTGAGCACGACCGTGATAGTAGCAACCACCGGAACTAACGCTGTGAACATGTTGGAACGGGTAACGCCGATTTTCTTCGCGGAATAAACAAACAGTACAAACGCCAGCGCCGATACAAATACCGTTAGCATAGCAAGCGGATACAGCGTATCGAAGTCCCACCGGACAGCCGCCAGTGCTTGCCGTTCAAAACCCCACGCCAGCGGAAAGAAATACAGCGTGCCGATAAACCCCTGGAACGTTACAATCGTGAATGGGGAATAATCTGTAAGCTTTCGTACTACCACAGCATAACCGGCGGTAGCGATAGCCGCCATAAAGAACAGGAGAATTCCGGACAGCGGCACTTGCAAGGTCAAATCGCTGTTGAACATCACCAGTACCACGCCCGGCAAGGTTATCAACATACCGGCAATATTTATCCATGTAGAACGCTCCTTGTAAAAAATAAAACAGGCAGCCATGGTAAATAACGGGATAGTCGCAATGATAATAGACCCCAACGACGGCGATTGCGTAATGCGTAGCCCGTTGGTTTCGCCAATAAAATAAATAAACGGCTCGAACAGCGACAGCAGGAAAAACCATTTCAGGTCACGCCGCTTCGGTAGCTGGAAACGCTTTGCCGTAACCAGATACACGAGTAATAACACGCCGGAAAAAAACAACCGGCATAATGTCAAACTTTGCGGTGGAAAAGCCCGGAAGGTCAATAACTGCTCCGACCAGACGAATGACAGCCCAAAGAGCGACATGGTAATGACAATGGCGGCGTAAGATTTTATAAGGTTTTTCATGCAGTAAAAAGTAATCTTTGACCTTTGGCGGCGTCGTTGATTGCCCCGTTCATGAACACCGGCGTCCCGTTGATAAATGTATGGGTAACCTGCGTATGCACGGTTGTCCCGGCGTAAGGCGTCCAGCCGCATTTCGACAGCACGGTGGCGTCCGTAATACGCCATTCCCTGTCCGGGTGCACCAACGTCAGGTCGGCATAATAGCCTTCGCGGATAAAGCCGCGCCGGGCTATTTTGAATAACCTTGCCGGTGCATGGCACATACGTTCTACAACCATTTCGGGCGTAAATATTTTTTCGCGGCACAGTTCCAGCATCAGCGGCAGCGAATACTGTACCGACGGCATGCCCGACGGCGCCTGCAAATAGGGTTGCTGTTTTTCGCTGCGCGTGTGCGGTGCGTGGTCGGTGGCGACCGTGGTGATACATCCGTTGGTCACCGCCCGGCGCAAGGCTTCGCGGTCGGCGGCGGTTTTGATGGCAGGATTGCATTTCACAAAATTCTGCCAATGCGCGTAGGCTGCGCCGTCAAACCACAAGTGCGGTATACAGGCTTCGGCGGTGATTGCAGCGCCCGGCTGGAACAGCGCACACTCCCCGGCAGTAGTTACATGCAGTATATGTACTGCCGCCCGGTATTTCGACGCTAATTTCATCACCCGTTCGGTACTGCGCAGGCAAGCCTCCGCCGTGCGGATGCGCGGATGGTCGCCGGCTTGCAACGCCCCGCTGTGGCGTGCTACAAGGGCGTTCAGGTTGCGCCGGACAAGCATATCGTCTTCACTGTGCACCGCCGTCAATACCGGCGCTTCGGCGAAGATAGCCGCTATGGTTGTTTCGTTATCCACCAGCATATTTCCGGTGGATGAACCTAAAAACAATTTCACGCCGCCCACTTCCGCCGGCTTGATACGCTTTATTTCCTCCAAATTATCGTTGGTAGCGCCTAAATAAAACGAATAATTCAACAACGAGGTAGTAGCGGCATGGCGGCACTTTTCTTCCAGCAGTTCCAGCGTCGTGGTGGCGGGCATGTTGTTGGGCATATCGATAAAGGAAGTAACGCCGCCGGCTGCCGCTGCACGCGTTTCCGAAGCGATGCAGGCTTTATGCGTTGCGCCGGGTTCGCGGAAATGCACGTGCGTATCAATCACGCCGGGCAGCAGCCATTGCCCGGTGGCGTCAATCACCATAGCGCCGGCGGGGATGTCGGGCGACAGCGCTGCCGGGTAAATACGCCGGATGACGCCGCCGCTAACAAAAAGGCTACCCTGTACAGACAGCCCCTCGTTAATAATTGTTGCATTCCGTATGAAAAAGGCGTCAGGCATCCCGGTCAGAGGTTAATTTCCGGAACCGCAGTTTCAGCACGCCTGTAAAGGCTTCGTTGAAAATGCCGCCGCTCATTTTGGACGAGCCTTCCTTCCGGTCGATAAAAATAACGGGCACTTCCTTTATTGTAAATCCTAATTTATAGGCAAAGTATTTCATTTCAATTTGGAAGCCGTAGCCTTTCATCCGTATCCGGCATAATGGGATACGTTGCAGTACGCGGCGGTGGTAGCACACAAAGCCGGCGGTTGTGTCATGCACGTGCATGCCGGTAACCAGCCGCACATATTTTGAAGCGAAGTACGACATCAGCACACGACCAAGCGGCCAGTTTACTACGCTCACGCCATTTGAATAACGCGACCCGATAACCACGTCGGCGCCGTTGGCACAGGCGTCATGCAAGCGCGGCAAGTCGTCGGGGTTGTGCGAAAAATCGGCGTCCATTTCGATGATATACGCATATTCACGTTCCAGCGCCCAGTGGAAGCCGGCTATATAGGCAGTACCCAAGCCCAGTTTGCCGGCGCGTTCCATCAGGTGCAACTGTACCGGAAATTCCTTTTGCAGTTGCTTAACGATAGCCGCCGTGCCGTCGGGGGAGTGATCGTCAATGACCAGCACATGAAAGCCGCCGGGCAAAGAAAAAATCTTCCGCAGGATTTTCTCCGCATTTTCACACTCATTATACATGGGAATGATAACTAATGTATCTGTCATATTTTCTAAAAAATCTGTACACAAAGATACAATTTATTTATAATAGTGGTTAGCGGTTAGTGATTAATGGTTAGTGCCGACGCGCCGGCACAATTATGACTTAAGAATTGGGCTGACGCCCGCCCAGCTTTAGGACGGATACCCGTCCAGCCTTAGGGCGGATGCCCGCCCTAGTATTAGGGCGGATGCCAGTCCAGCCTTAGGGCGGATGCCAGTCCAGCCTTAGGGCGGATGCCAGTCCTAGTATTAGAGCGGATGCCAGTCCTAATATTAGGGCGGATGCCAGTCCTAGTATTAGGACGGATACCAGTCCTAGTATTAGGACGGATGCCAGTCCTAATACTTGAACAATGAGGCTGGCGCTTTGCGAATAGAGAGTGGAGAATGATGCTGGTGCGCCAGCATTAATCACTAATCACTAACCATTAACTTATGACTTACGGCTTACATAGATTTTATACCCTAAGGCGGCGATAAAGATACTCATCAACGGGCTTATCAAATTGAAAAAGCAATAAGGCAAATACACAAACGTGGATATACCGAGTATGCTCGATTGCGTCATCCCGCAGGTATTCCATGGCACCAGAGGCGAAGTAACGGTAACAGCGTCTTCGGTGGTGCGGCTCAGGAGGCGGCTTTCAAAGCCTTTCTCCCGGTAAATATCTTTGAACATGCTTCCCGTAAGGATAATGGCAATATACTGGTCGGCGGCGATAAGGTTCAAGATAATGCCGGAACAAACCGTTGATGAGACCATGCTCACCGTGCGTTTCATCAGGCGCA
>JAIRLT010000006.1 GCA_031259225.1 Prevotellaceae bacterium | reverse complement strand
TCGGTTATGGGGCTGTTGAGCCGCTTTGTCGGGATGCTGACCGACTCGCGCAGTTTCCTGTCGTATCCGCGGCATGAATATTTCCGCAGGATATTGTGCAACCTGCTGGGAAATGATGTAGCGCAAGGATTGCTGCCGGCTTCGGAAATGCCGTTCCTGTGCAAACTGGTGGAAAATATATCGTATAACAACGCAAATACATTTTTTAATTTTTAATACACATGAAAAAAGTAGTTACTTTTGGAGAGATAATGCTTCGCCTGGCAACGCCCGGCAACCTCCGGTTCAAGCAGTCGGATAAATTGATTGCTACCTTCGGGGGCGGGGAAGCAAATGTAGCCGTATCGCTGGCTAATTACGGCGTTCCCGTTGATTTTGTTACCCGCCTGCCCGGAAACGATATTGCAGGATGGTGTATTTCGGAATTGCGCAAACACAACGTAGGAACGGAGCATATTATTCGCGGCGGCGCGCGTGTCGGCATTTATTTTCTTGAAACGGGAGCGGTAGCGCGACCGTCGAAAATAGTTTACGACCGCGCGGGCTCGGCAATAGCCGACATTCAGCCGGGAATGATTAACTGGCAGGAAATTTTTGCAGATGCGCAGTGGTTCCACTGGACGGGAATTACGCCGGCGCTCTCACAGGGCGCTGCCGATGCCTGCCTCGAAGCCATAACCGTAGCAAATCAAATGGGCATTACCGTGTCGTGCGATTTGAACTATCGTAAAAACCTTTGGCTGTATGGAAAAAAAGCCTCCGACATTATGCCTGCGCTGGTCGAAGGTTGTGATATTATTTTGGGCAACGAAGAAGACGCCGAAAAAGTATTCGGCATAAAACCCGAACAGTTCGATGCGGCGCAAACGCAGGGCAATATAAAGACGCAAGAATTTCAATCTGTCTGCCTCCGGTTAAAGAATAAATTCCCGAAGGCAGGAAAAATCGTTATAACGCTTCGCGGCTCAATAAATGCAAACCACAACACTTGGAGCGGCTGTCTGTACAACGGCGATACATTTTACCAGTCCGGGCAATACGACATTACGCATATTATTGACCGCGTCGGCGGCGGCGATGCATTCATGGGCGGGTTAATCTACGGACTGCTAAAATACACCGGCGACGACCGGACTGCGCTTGATTTTGCAGTAGCGGCGTCGGCATTAAAGCACACCATTTACGGCGACTTCAATCTGGTAACGGCAGCCGAAGTGGAACAACTCATGAAAGGCGACGGCAGCGGAAGAGTTATAAGATAATTTAAAGATTTAAAAATTTAAAAATTTAAAGATTTCAATAAATAAAATTAATTATGGCAAGATTTAATAAACTGCAAGTGTTGGAAACAATGCTTTCGTCAGGAGTAATCCCGGTCTTTTATCATTCGGATGTAAATGTTACAAAGAATGTCGTAAAAGCATGCTACGAGGGCGGGATAAGAGTATTTGAGTTCACCAACAGGGGTGAATTTGCGCAGGAAATATTTGGCGAATTAAGCAAATTTGTCGCCAGGGAATGTAAAGAGATGATACTCGGTATCGGCTCGGTGGTTGATGCGCCTGTGGCTGCCGGCTACATACAGATGGGCGCAAACTTTATTGTCGGTCCCCTGTTCAATCCCGATATTGCAAAAATTGCCAACAGGCGGCTGGTTCCTTATGTGCCGGGTTGCGGCTCCGTGTCGGAAGTCGGATTTGCACAGGAAGCAGGTTGCGATTTGTGCAAAATATTTCCCGGCGATGTATTGGGCGCTGCTTTTGTGAAAGCCATAAAAGCGCCAATGCCCTGGTCGATGCTGATGATAACCGGCGGCGTGAAACCCGAAGAAGCAAACCTCAAAGCGTGGTTTGACGCAGGTGCGGACTGTGTAGGAATAGGTTCTAATTTATTTCCCAAAGAAATCATTGCCGCAGGCGAATGGGGAAAAATAACCGTATTATGTAAAAACACACTGGAAATTATTAACAAACTAATCAAACAAAAATGAATAAATTTAATGACATTAACGCAAAGATAGGGAAATACCGCTGGACGATATGTTCCCTGCTTTTCTTTGCCACTACAATCAATTACCTCGACCGGCAAGTGCTGAGCCTTTTGCAGCCGGAGCTTTCCAGAGAATATGGCTGGACTAACTCCGATTATGGTAATATTACCGCAGCATTCCAGTTTTGTTATGCCATAGCGGTGCTTTTTGCCGGGCGTTTTATCGACTGGATCGGTACGCGGAAAGGCTATGTATGGGCAATTGCCATTTGGTCGGTTGCCGCAGCAATACACGCATTTGCCATTGGAATAGGCGAGGCTGTGTCACCTGTGCTGTCAATCGTTGGTATTGTGTTGCCGGTTTCGGTGCTCGGGTTTATAGTCGGGCGGGTTGTGCTTGCTGTGGGCGAGGCGGGCAATTTTCCGGCTGCCGTCAAAACCGTAGCCGAATGGTTTCCGCGCAGGGAACGCTCGCTGGCAACAGGCATATTTAATTCGGGCGCAAATATCGGCGCTATTCTTGCTCCGCTGTCCATTCCATGGATAGCCGAATATTGGGGCTGGCAGTCGGCATTTATAATTGTCGGGTGCATAGGTTTCATGTGGATTATATTCTGGCTTTTGTTTTATGACTCGCCGCAAAAAATGCTGGCAAAGGGTAAAATCAATCGGGCTGAATACGATTACATAAATCAGGACGCCGCCGCTGCTGTTGAAAAACCAAAGGAACAGACAGTCGATACAACGAAGGAAAAGGTATCGTGGTTCAGGCTGCTTTTTTATCGTCAGACGTGGTCGTTCTTTTTCGGCAAATTCATGACAGACGGCGTATGGTGGTTTTTCCTGTTCTGGCTTCCGGCATATTTGAAAAGCCAGTACAATATCGAAAATACCCAAATCACTTTACCGTTGACGGTACTGTACAGCATGACAATGGTTGGAAGCATTTGCGGCGGCTGGTTTCCTGCTTATTTCATTAAAAAAGGATTTGAACCTTACAGGGCGCGAATGACGGCTATGCTGATAATTGCCGTTATCCCGCTAATGATTTTGCTGGCGCAGCCGCTCGGTTTTATTTCGATGTGGATACCCGTTGTGCTTATCGGCATTGGCTGTTCGGCGCACCAGGCATGGTCGGCAAACATATATACAACCGTATCCGACATGTTTCCGACCAAAGCGGTAGCGTCAATCATTGGCATAGGCACCATGGCGGGCGGCATTAGCGGCGTGATAATATCAAAAGTGGCGGGGGCGCTGTTCGATTACTATAAGGCGCTCGGGCATATCGAAACAGGATATACCATTGTGTTTTCTTTTTGCGCCGTGGCATACCTGCTGGCGTGGTGTATCATGAAATCGCTCGTACCGAAATTCAAACGGATAATTATATAACCAGTATATTTTAATTTATAAACTTAACTAAAAAAAAACTATGAGCAATCAAAATTACAACATTACTTATGTTACCGGCATAACGCTGGTCGCTACTATCGGGGGATTACTTTTCGGATACGACACCGCCGTCATATCCGGCGCGGAAAAATCCCTGGAAATCTATTTTTCGTCGCTATCTTTAAGTTCGTTCGTGCATGGGGCGACTGTTTCAAGCGCACTTATCGGCTGTATTATCGGCGGGGCGCTATCAGGGATATTTTCTTCCCGGTTGGGACGTAAAAAATCATTACTGCTGGCGTCCGTTCTATTTTTCCTGTCGGCATTAGGCTCTGCCTATCCCGAAATCCTGTTCTTCACCAAAGACCAGCCGACCATAGGATTATTGATGACATTTAACCTCTACCGCATCATCGGTGGCGTCGGCGTAGGGCTGGCGTCGGCTATCTGCCCCATGTATATTGGGGAAATTGCCCCCGCTAAAATACGCGGACGGCTGGTTTCTTTCAACCAGTTCGCCATTATCTTCGGCATGCTGGTCGTGTATTTTGTAAATTGGGGCATTGCCAACGGGCAAACGATTACCTGGATAAACGATATCGGATGGCGGTACATGTTCGGCTCGGAAGCCATCCCCGCCGCCCTGTTCGGTCTGCTACTCCTGACCGCCCCCGAAACGCCGCGCTACCTGGCACTAACCAACCAGTATGAAAAAGCGCTTGCCGTACTGGCGCGGATAAACAGTTCAAAAGAACAGGCGCTAAATATCCTGAACGAAATCAAAGCCTCGCTCACCGCTATCGCCGGAAGCAAAGTAAAACTGTTTTCGTATGGTAAAATAGTTATCATCATCGGCATTTTACTTTCCGTGTTCCAACAATTCGTGGGCATTAACGTGGCGCTGTACTATGCCCCGCGCATTTTTGAAAGTATGGGGGCGGCAAAAGACGCGTCGCTCTTGCAGACCATCGTCATGGGGCTGGTGAATGTCATTTTCACCGTCCTTGCCATTATGACGGTCGATAAGTGGGGACGGAAACCATTGCTGATTTCCGGCTCCATCGGTATGGCTGTAGGCATGTTTGCCATTGCTACACTGTCATTCTTTGATGTTATCGGTATCAGCACGCTGGTGTTTATTATTCTCTACACAGCCTCGTTTATGATGTCGTGGGGACCGATTTGCTGGGTATTGATTGCCGAAATATTCCCGAACAAAATACGCGGGCAGGCGGTAGCTATTGCCGTAGCGGCGCAGTGGGCAGCCAATTACCTTATATCCTCCACCTACCCGCCGATGATGGAATACAGCGGCGCCATGACCTATGGCTTTTATGGTTTAATGGCTGTCCTTTCCGCACTGTTTGTATGGAAAATGGTGCCTGAAACCAAAGGAAAATCACTGGAAGAAATGGAAAACGTGTGGAAACGCTAATTTTAGTGGAAAGTGGAAAGTGGCTGACGCCGGCTAATGTGACTAATTGTTTAATGTGCTAATGTGATTAATTGGCTGGCGCACCGGCTACGCCGTCATTCCGAGCGGAGCGTAGCGGAGTCGAGGAAACTGCTGCGTTGTGCGCTTGCTGCTTTGTACCGCCTTGCGTT
>JAIRLT010000255.1 GCA_031259225.1 Prevotellaceae bacterium | reverse complement strand
ATATTTCATTTTAATAACAAATGCAAACTTACATTGGGCGGCTCCGGCTTTTTAAATAATGGAAAACGGCAGCTAATCGGTCGTAAACTTCAATTGTTGCAGTTCCTTTCCAAAATGGTGTAACCGCTCCTGTATTTTATGCACCGTTTGAGATTTCGGCTTGCGGTTGCCGGATGAATAGTGCCAAAGCTGTTTTTGATTGATACCCGTTATTTTTTCTATCCCCGATTTGGATAAAATCCCTGCAAAATAATCCAAAAACGAAGACATATCATACCGTATGTCAAATTCCAGCTCGGGCGGCTGCTTCCCCTCTGCCGCACACATTCTTTTTTCCTGCTCGAAGGCTTCGTGAAAATCTGCCATAGCGGCTTTGGCGGTGTCGCCAAACCCGGAGAGTCCGAAATCCAATTTGTAGTAATCCATGTAGGCGCTATATTTTCCGTCGCTGCCTCTTTCTACAATGACTTTTACTTTTAGCTGTTTCATAAAGTTTTATTTTTTTCGGAGGCTATAATATAACCCCTGCTAATTTTTCAATACTTTTCTTGGTTCCTGTGGCGAGTTCCTGTGAGGCATGGCGCGGGAGTCTGAAGCGTTTCCCCGTGACCGGGCTATACCAGCAGTCGTGCTCCTTCCCGTGTTCTACAAAATAACATCCGGCTTTCGCTAATTTCCTTGTCGCCTCTGATGTTTTCATTTACCTCTATTCCTTGATTAATTCCAGCACAAAGATAACGGTTTTTCTACTGCCTTACAAATTTTTTGTGGTTTTTTTCGTGGAACAGTAAAAAAGGGAGCCGCCTTACAGCATTGGGGCGGCTGTTGCTTTTTAGATAAGCGTTTATTTATTTCATTGGGTGCATTTCAAATTGTCGCAAGCTCGGCTTATCGTAGTCGTCATTGCGAGGGCGGAGCCCGAAGCAATCCAGTTTAGTTGAAAGTTGAAAATGGCTGCGCGCCACGCGCACCACCCTGCGTGATTGTATCAAACGAAAAGCCCCGTCAGGGGCTGTATGTTGGTAGATGCGAGGCGGAATGTCCGGCATATCGCGCGGCGCAGAGGCGCTCCGCTATGCACCGGCATTGCTCCGCGCGAAAGGCAGGGGAGCGCGTTTTTCCTACCAACATCCCGCCCCTAACGGGGCGCTCGCCCGTCTTTATGAGGGCGAAGCCCGAAGCAATGACGATGCGACAATTTGAAATACACCCATTTCATTGCAAAAATCGCCGGATTGAATTATTTTTTGTATTTTTGTACACGCCTTTTAGAACTAAGCATTAAGGGTTAAGCGTTAAGCGTGCCGTTCCCGTGTCATTACAAGCGAAGCGAAAAAATAAATCAACATAAATGAAAGCAATAACAGCAACTAATTTCCATTTCCCGAAACAGACGGGCAAGTACATAGGCAAAGTGCGCGATGTATATACTATTGACGGCAAATATTTGGTGATGATTGTAACCGACCGTATTTCCGCTTTTGATGTGGTCTTGCCGGAAGGCATTCCTTATAAAGGGCAACTGCTGAACCAAATTGCCGCAAAGTTCCTCGCGGCAACGGAGGATATTGTTCCCAACTGGCGCATTGCCTCGCCAGACCCGATGGCGACAGTCGGATACCGTTGCGAGCCGTTTGCCGTAGAAATGATTGTGCGCGGCTACCTCAGCGGCAGTGCGTGGCGCGCCTACCGGGACGGCGCCCGCGAAATCTGCGGCGTGCCGCTGCCCGAGGGCATGAAAGAACACGAGGCATTCCCGCAACCGGTCATCACGCCGACAACCAAAGCAGCGCAAGGTTTGCACGATGAAGATATCTCGCGCGAACAAATTATTTCGCGGGGCATCGTCGGTGAAGAGGAATATGCGCAATTGGAAAAATATTCGTTGGCATTGTTCCGGCGCGGCACGGAAATGGCGGCACAGCAAGGTTTACTGTTGGTCGATACGAAGTATGAATTTGGGAAAAAAGACGGGAAAATTTATTTGATTGATGAAATCCACACGCCCGATTCTTCGCGCTATTTCTATGCGGAAGGCTATGCCGAACGGTTGGCGAAGAATGAACCGCAAAAACAACTGTCCAAAGAGTTCGTCCGCGAATGGTTGATGGCAAACGGTTTCAGCGGGAAGTCCGACCAGCAGGTACCGGAAATGACCGAAGAAATTGTTGCCGGCATTACCGCCCGTTACGTGGAATTGTATGAAAAAATAACCGGTTTACCGTTCGTCCGTACGCCTTATACCGGCGATATTTACGAACGTATGGAAATGAACGTATCCAATTTATTGGCGCGGCTGCTGTAATAAACTTAATATCCCATCCAGATGAAAAAGTCATCGAAAATAATTTGTGCGCTTTTACTGGCGGCGTTTTGCGCGGTTTCCCATGCGCAGGTTCCCGTACAGAAATCTACGGAAAAAACCCGCATCAATGGGAAAGTGTATTACATCCATGTGGTGCAAAAAGGACAAACGCTTTATTCATTAAGCAAGGCATACGGGGTAACCATTCAACAGCTCACGGAAAATAATCCCGACCTTTCCGGCGGATTAAAAGAAGGGCAAAGTATCAGGATACCGGTACTTGCTTCGGAGCTGTCCGCGCCTCCTGCGCCCACATCGGGAGCGCCCGCGAAAGAGCCCGCAAAAGAACCGGCGAAAGTATCAGCAAGACCGGCGTATCATTTGGTGAAACCCGGCGAAACATTACCGGATATTGCCGACAAGTACGAAGTGCCGGCAGCCACGCTACAGCAACTAAACCCGGAAGCATTTTTTAAAGGGAAACTGCAACCCGGAACGCTGTTACAAATACCCCCGGCAGCGGGTGAAAAGATCACGGGCGCCGTAGCTGATACGGCTTCCGCCCGCGACGTTACGGGAATGCAGGAAGCATTGTATGCGGATACGTCGTTATATTATACGGTACAGCCCCAAGAAACCCTGTGGGGGATTGCCAAAAGATACCATACCACCGTGCAGGAACTGCGCCGGCTAAATCCCACCGCCTTTGTGAATGAAGAACTGCAAACCGGGGCAATATTGCAATTGCATGCGCTTGTGGAAACGCCGGTTTACCGGGATTTGGAAGCCGCTCCTGCCGGGCTGCCGGCGCAGCCGTTTACGGGAACCGTCAAGGTGGCTTTGCTGCTACCGCTGTTGCGCGATATGGATGATACCTTGACGGCAAGGTCGAAAAGCCCGGAGAACTTTTTTTCGTTTTACGAAGGTGCATTGCTGGCTATTGAAAACTTGAAGCAGGAAGGGTTGTCGCTGGAACTTTCGGTATACGACAGTTTTTATGACAAAGACGTGGAAGCCTTGTTGCAGCGGGGCGTTTTGCAGCAGCAGGATATTATTATCGGACCGGTCTATGCCGACAATTTTAAACCGGTGGCGCAGTTAGCCAAAGAATACCGCATTAAAATAGTGTCGCCGCTGGATCCTCATACGGAAGAGCAGACCATTGATAACCCGTATGTATGGCAATTAAGCCCGCCGGCTTACTGCCGGCAGAAGAAATTGACCGACCATGTGCTTGCGCAAAAACAGGCGAATATTATCCTGATATACCATGAAGACGGCAGGGAAGCCTTGCTGATGCAAGAGTATAAACATTTATTGGGTGAAAGGATGGACAGCGTAAAAATGCTTGCGCACCAAGTAGTGAAAGGCGCTGCCGTGCGGGATACGCTGGAAAAATTATTAGTGGAAGACAAAATGAATTGTGTGCTGGTCGCCTCCCACGATGATGCGCTGGTTTCCGATATTGCGGCGAATTTATACCTGTTTACCTTTCGTAACCGCTATAACATTACGTTGTACGGCACGGAACGCTGGCGCAATTTTGAAACGGTGGATATAAAATACCTGCATACACTGAATTTGCATTTGGTGGTGCCGTTTTTCGTGGACTATTCTGCCGAACGGGTACAAAAATTTGTAGCCGGATTTTATGAAAAGTATAAAACCGACCCCTCCCAGTACGCTTTTCAAGGCTACGATACGTTTGATTATTTCCTCCGGGCAATCATGCGCTATGGAAAAAATTTTGAAGATTATTTGCCTGCCTATAACCCGCAATTGTTGCAGACAAAGTACCGGTTTAAGTATAACGGGAATTCCGCTAACGGTTTGGTCAATGTAGAATCGTGTTTGATACGCTACACGCCCGGTTACAGCATCGAGAAGCAATGAAAATAGCGTTAATTGCCACAGGAAAAACCACTGACAGCTATTTGCAGGAAGGCTTGGAAATATATGAAAAACGCTTGCAGCGCTACGTGAATTATACGCGCAAAGAATTGCCGGACGCCAGGAATGCAAAATCATTACCGGTGGAACAGTTGAAACAACAGGAAGGGAAAAACTTATTATCACAGCTATCCGAAACAGATGAATTGTTTTTATTGGACGAAAACGGGACGGTTTTTTCATCGGAAGAAATGGCGGAATTTATCCGGCAAAAAATGCTGTATAGCTCCAAGTCGTTGGTATTTGCCATTGGCGGCGCCTACGGGTTTTCAGAGGAGGCATACCGCAAAGCCACAGGGAAAATTTCACTTTCGCGGCTGACGTTCCCGCACCAAATGGTGCGGCTGGTTTTTACGGAACAGTTATATCGCGCGTTTACGATTATTAAAGGGGAACCGTATCACCATAAATAAGTCATAAGTCGTAAGTCATAAGTCGTAAGTCATGAGAGAGCTATAAAACCTTTTTTCACCTTATTCAAATAACAAAACACCTCAGTAGCAGGTAAAGATAATATAAACAACAAACCTTGTTACCTTATTAAAATGAAAGTAGCGTACAATAATTTATACACGCATTTTGTTTTCATAACTACGGAGGTTGTACGGCTCACAACTTACAACTTACGACTTATGACTTACGACTTATGACTTACGACTAAAAGAATATGAAAAAAAAACAGCTTACCGGAATATGTTCCCTGCTGTGCTTCGCGGCGGCGGCAGCGCTTTTCGGCTATTCGCTGACAGATTATTCAACCGGCAGGTTTTACGCATCTGCCGTACGGAAATGCGAAAAACAGTTACTCGAAAAGCAGCAAACAGCCAAGCTGGCGGCTGAACAGTTGTGTGCGCAAACCTCTTTTGTTGTTGATGACCCCGCTGTTTCCGCCTTTTGCTTTATCAACGGGCAGTTGCAGTCGTGGACAGCCGGCGACATCGCCGTTACCGAAAGCGAATTGCTCGCCATTGATACTTTGCCGGCTTTTGTGCAATTGGGGCATAGCTGGTATGTAATGCAAGCCTGTGAACGCGACTCCGTGCGAACGGTAACGGCTATTTTAATCAAGCGCGGCTATTCGTATAAAAATGATTTCCTGCAAACGCAACTCGCGCCGTTTTTGGCGGCTGCCGGCGTCAGCGAGGTGTTGCCCGTTCATGCCGGCGGTCGGCATATCCTTTCGACGGCTGCCGGCGAGCCTTTGTTTACACTGGTTTTTGAAGAAGGGAGTAATACTTCCGGAAATTTGTTTTACCGTTGGCTGGCGGTTGCGCTGATAGTTGCCGGTTTGTTTTTGGCGCAACATTATTTTGCCGCCCCTTGGGCGTGCGTTACGGCGATAGCGCTTCTATTCATCTTGCGTGGCGGCATCATGCTTGGAAAAACGTGTCTATACAATAGCAGTTTCGCCCTCTTTCGCCCTTCCCTGTATGCCAATTCGTGGTTGGTACCTTCGTTGGGAAGCCTTTTGTTACACGCCTTGTTCCTCTTTTTCGTGGGGGTGATGCTCTTGCGGCAATATAAAAAGTCCAAAGCCTTTTCCGCCGGAAATCCGCGCTGGGCAACGGTAGCGGGATGGATAGCCGTTGCCGGTACCGGCTGCTTTATACATTATGTATGGCAGTCGTTAATCACCAATGCCACCATTCCGTTGCACCTTCCGCAATTAGACAGGCTGACGCCCTATACCTTTATTGCCTATGGCGTTGTCGCCTTGCTTTTCGCCACGCTGTTCCTCTTGCTGTACCTGTGTTTACACCATTCCCTTGCAAAAAAATACCCGTTCAAACCGCGCGGTTACCTCTTGGTTTTTATCCTGTCCGCTGCGCTGTATACCTTGCTAACACTGGACATTTACGGACAGCAGAAAGAAAATTTGCAAGCCGGGGCATGGGCGGATAAATTGATGCCGGAACACGACCCCACTGCCGAACTTTTTCTAAGTGAAATGGCTGCCGGCATTGCAGGGGATACCACACTGGCGAGCCATATCAAACAGCAGGCGCCGGCGGATGTGGTTCACCAATACCTCCGGCAACAGTATTTTCAGGGATACATGCAAAATTATGATTTGCAATTGACCATTTGCCCGCACGGCGCGGCGTTGCAAGTAGAAGGGGAGGAGGGAGAGATTGGCTGCCGGGAATTTTTTGCAGAAGAAATCGAAAAACACGGCGTGCGCTTGGACACGGTCTTCTATTATTTGGCGAATGATAACGGTCGCAACAGTTACCTTGGACAACTGCATTACCCTGACGGCAAAGGGAACGAAACGGATGCCTTTTTGGAAATAGACTCCAGATTATTGTCGGGAGGGACGGGCTATCCCGAACTCTTGCTGAATAAGAACAGCGCCGGCAGGACGCAACTGCCCGCCGGTTATTCTTACGCTAAATATGCCGGCAATCATTTAGTCGCTACCGGTGGAACGCTTCATTATCCCTATGAACAGCCGGCGGATTTTTCCGGAAAAACTAAAATTATTGCCGACGGGCAGGCGCATTTCCTCTTTCATCCCGATGCGCGCTATACGGTAGTTATCAGCCGTGCGGCGCATACTTTTTGGGATGTGTTGATTTTGTTTTCCTACCTGTTTTTTGTTTTTGCGTCCGGCTTGGCGGTTTTATTGGCGGCTGCGGGAATACCTTTACACTGGCGGTTTTCGGGAAATACCTTTCGCCGCAAGATTGCCGTATTGTTGATGGCGTCGTTAGGGCTTTCCATCCTTTGCACGGCAATAGGCACGGTGCTTTACAATATCCACCGTTTCCATGAAAACGCCATGGTGCAGATGAGCGACAAGATGCAAACCGTTTTAACGCAATTGGATTACCTGCTGAACGCCGCCCCCGCTATTTACGGCGCGGATTTATGGGCGTTGGACGGGGAACTGGCGCAACTATCCAACAGCATGCAGGTAGATATAAATGTATATGACCTCAGCGGGCGGCTGGTAACCACTTCGCGACCGGAAGTATTCGAGAAACAGTTGCAGAGCCCCCGCATGCACCGGGCGGCATTCGAGGCATTGTCCGTAGGGAAAACGTTGCATTTTGTACATAAGGAACAGATAGGCAACTTGCCGTTTTATTCGGCGTATGCGGCGTACCATAATCTACAGGGGAACGTGACCGCTTACGTGAATATCCCGTATTTTTCCAAGCGGATGCAGGATATTCGCGCGGCGTCGGCGATTGTTACGGCGATAATCAACGTCTATCTGCTGGCATTGATTGCCGCCCTGCTGTTGGGAACAGCCTTGACCAGCCGCCTACTGCGCCCGTTGCAAATCGTGCGGCGCAACATGCAGGCATTGGATGTAACGAAAAAAATGGAACACATCGCCTATCCCGAAAAAGATGAACTGGGCGATTTAATTCGCGCCTACAATCAAATGGTGGACGCACTGGAAGAAAGCGCCCGCAAGCTGGCGCAGAGCGAACGCGAAAGCGCTTGGCGCGAAATGGCGCGGCAGATTGCACATGAAATAAAAAATCCCCTGACGCCCATGCGCCTGAGCATACAACACCTGGTACGCTTGAAAAAAGAAAATGCGCCGGCATGGCAAGCCCGTTTCGATACGTTGGCAGCCGCGCTTTTGGAACAGATAAATACTTTGGCGAAGACCGCATCGGAATTTTCCAACTTTGCCAAAGCCCCGGAGGGCAACCCGGAAGAAGTATCGTTGAATGCCTTATTGGACAGCTTGAAGCCGTTATTTTCCGGATATGAAAAAATCCGTTTTGAATGGCGCTTGAATGTAGAGAAAGCGACTGTGAGCGGGCATGCCGACCAGTTATCGCGCGTGCTGGTGAATTTGCTCGCTAATGCCGTGCAGGCTGTGCAAACGCAGCCGGATGGACGCATTGCCGTAACCCTCTCGGAACAGGACGGTGGCTACGCTATCGCTGTGGAGGACAACGGCAGCGGCGTAGATGAGCGTTTGCAGGGACAGTTATTTACGCCGAACTTTACGACCAAAGGCAGCGGCAGCGGGCTGGGGCTTGCCATAAGCAAAAAAATCATCGAACAGGAAGGCGGAAGCATTGCCTATACCCGTTCCGGATGGGGCGGCGCCTGCTTTACCATTGTCCTCGGAAAAAGGGGATTTACAGAGTGACGGATTTACAGGTTTACAGGTTTACGGATTTAAAGATTTCCGTATTTACAGATTTAAGCGGGCGCGGCAGAGGAGTTAAGAACTAAGAGTTAAGAACTAAGAATTGGCTGGCGCCGGAAACAATTTACAGATTTACGGATTTACAGATTTAGGCTGCCGCGCCAGCTAATTCTCCATTCTCCACTCTCCATTCTCCATTAAAGAAGCCTCCTTCACGACGCCCGTGAAAGCACGCCCCAACCCAAAAACAGGTAAGGAAAAAAAATGTTAAAAAATGTTAAAAAGAAGCATTTATAAATTTGGATATAAAATATATTTCGTATCTTTGTATGAGATTTTATATGTCTGAATTGTTCCATGCCAATACCAGGGAGGACAATGCAGCATATGGAATGTTCTGTTTAATTTCGTGAATAACAACAGTTAAGAATAAAAAATATTGCTTTATGAACAAGCGCTTTTTCTCATTCGTATTCGCTCTAAACTTACTAATGATTGGCACTTCTGTAAATGCTTTTGCAGAAAATCTATTTCACCCCACTTCCAACCATTCCAATGAGCAAACTACTAATATTGATTTCTCCTATTCGGTAAGTCCCAGCCCGGCTGTTGCGCCGCTGGCGGCTGCGCCGCCGCCTCCCGCGCCTGCCTGCACTACCGGTACGTGCGGAGCAAAAGACGCCAACGGCAAAATAACCTATTGTACCGGCAATGATGAATGTGCCGCCTTCGGCTGTTACGACTGGCTTTATCCGGGAAAAATTTCCGGCAGCAGCACCATCTGCGTGGGTGGAACGGCACCGGTAATGGGCAGCACTGTTAATACAGCCACCGACTCTTTAGCCAGTTTAGGAAATAGCCCGTCTTCTATTACTTACCAGTGGTATGTGGGAAAAGACGGTGCTACTCCTTCGTCTGTCGCGAACTCGGATGCCGCTACTTATGCGGCTTCAGTAAATACAGGTACCGCCGGCACTTATGTCTTTACACGTGTGGCAAAAGATAACCCTGGAACAGCAACCATTGCACAAGCGGGAACCGCCACCGGCTCTTATACGCTGGTAGTGGTCGCAGACCCCACAGTAACAATTACAGCGGGTAAATCTATTTGTTATAATATCGCTCCCGGTGCATTGGTTGCCACACCGAATGGCGGCGCCGCCAGTACTTATTCGTATCAATGGCAAAGCAGCGCGGTAACGGCAGTCAACTGGGCGAATGTAACGACAGGCGTCGGTGGTACAACAGGTACTTATACGCCTCCTTCTTTAACAAGCAGTACGCAATACCGCGTAGTAGTAACACAAACCACTTCCGGTTGTGCCGGAACTTCTACCGCCAGTACCATAACGGTAAATGCCTTGCCGGTTATCACTACGCAACCCGCAAATACTACTATTTGTACGGGTGGCTCGGTAACGCTTTCGGTAGCTGCCCAAGCTGGCAGCGGGTCAATACAATCGTATGCGTGGAAGAAAGGCACTGAGAGTGTTGGAACAAGTAGTAGTACTTATAATACAGGAGCATTAACGGCAAACACCACTTATACGGTAACCATAACCAATTCGAATGGTTGTACTCTTACTTCCAATGCAGCGGTGGTAACAGTAAACCCCGACCCCACAGTAGCAATTACACCGGATAATAAATCTATTTGTTACAATACTTCTCCCGGTACATTAACAGCCGCGCCGAGTGGTGGTGCCGGTAGTACTTATTCGTATCAATGGCAAGACGGTACAGGTAATATAAGTGGGGCTACGGCATCAACCTACAATCCGGGTGCATTAACGGCTACAACGCAATACCGCGTAGTAGTAACACAAACCGCTTCCGGTTGCGCCGGAACTTCTACCGCCCGCACCATAACGGTTTATCCGGAATTAAATCCGGGTACGGTAACCGGTGCACCCACTATATGCGAAGGCGGCACTCCTTCAACGATAGATCCCGGTGAGGCGACCGGCGGTAGCGGTACGTACACCTACCAGTGGTACAGAAATGCCTACTCATTGGGTGCCGGTACAACATCGTCTTACACGCCGCATGCGGACGACATAAGAGAAGTGATAGCAGCAACTGTTTATACTTATACCAGGCACGTCAGCTCTGTAGGATGCTATGAAAATAAAGGATCCTCCGGCAGTCATGTGCTGACGGTGGTCAAGAAACCGACAGTAACCATTTCTTCGGCACAAACCGTATGTGCCGGCACAACAGTGAGCGCATTGACAGCCACTGTTACCGACGGCAATGACACCGGTACTTCTACTTATACATGGCGTTGGGGCGGCACAAGCGATTGTAGTAGCGGCAATACTACAACCACTACCAATACGTATTCACCGGGAGTTCTTTCCGCCGGCAGTCATTATTACACCGTAAGCGTTACGCAAACGACTTCCGGCTGTGCCAGCAGTTCGGCAACCCCGGTATTGAAAGTGGTTACATCGCCAATCAGCGCGGGCGCCATTAGCGGCAGTTCTACCATATGTGCCGGCGGAACGCCTGCGCAAATAAGTGTTGGTACAGCAGCTACTTGTAGTCACGGTACAATCAAATACCAGTGGTACAAGGATGGAAATTCTGTAGGAACTTCCGGCACAGCATCGACTTACACGCCGCCTGCAAGCGACGCTACAGCGGCGGGAGCGCATACTTACACCCGTAAAGCATCTACGGAAGATTGTGCGGAAGTACAGGCAGCGGGCAGTTATGTATTGAACGTAGTCAATATCCCAACGGTAACAATTACATCAGCAGAAGCCGTATGTTATGGTTTCCCGGTCAGCCCAATGACAGCCACCGTTATCGGCGGCAATAGCACCGGTACCTCTACTTATACGTGGTATTGGGGATCAACTATGAACTGCGGGGACGATTATGATGTGACAAACGCTGATACTTATTCACCGGCAAGCTTTTCTGCCAGCCGCTATTATTCCGTGAGTGTGAAGCAGCCTGCTTCAGGTTGTACCAGCGCTTCGGCAACTCCCATATATAAAGAAGTTCATCCCGAATTTAAGCCGGGCGCTATTGCCACGACAGGGCAAGCTATCTGTATAGACGGCGACCCGTCGGTCATTGGTAACGGTACGAGCGCTACCGGTGGAAACGGTACCATAACGTACTCATGGTATATCAATGGCTCAGCCGGTTCTATTACAGGAGCCGCCGGCGCAACGTATGACCCGCCTGCCGGCGCTGCTACCGCTACCGGCGCATTTACCTATACCCGTAAAGCGCACAATTCTACTTGTAATCCGGGTGGCGTAGCTTCTACCGGCAGTTGGGTGCTGACGGTACATGCTTTGCCTGCCCAACCGGACGCTGAAGACCAAACAGTTTGCGGTACCGGTAATAATGTAACAGTTCCGCTTACGGCTTCCTGTCCTACCTGTAGTAATGTAAGCTTCGAATGGTGGGATGTTGCTACGGACGGCTCACGGCTTCATACGGGTGCAAACCATGACGCTAAGGTGAATGCAGGTACCAGTGCAACGTATTATGTAAATACGAAAATGAATGATGCGCCTAATTGCGTGTCGGCGCGGGTACAGGTAGTAGCGACGGTTATTGATAATGCTTCCGGTCTTACTACTCCAACGGTAGATAATAACACTACTGCTACTTGCGGTACGGGTACTTCACTCAAGTTCACAGTTACCAACGCAGCAGCTTTGAGCGCTGATGAAGAATTTGTATGGTATAATTCCGGTGGGCAGACGTTTACGTCGGGAGTATCCGGTTCGAAAAATGAAAACTTTGATACGCCGGCGACGTTAACCCCGGGCGTTTATACCTACTACGTTGGAACGCGCAATAAAATTCACGGTTGTGTTACAGATGCCAATAGCCGTGTGCAGGTTACGGCAACCATCAATGCCATACCGCAGCAGCCGACGCCTATCACTGGTCAAGAATGCGCCGATCTATCTCCCGCTACCGCTACGAAGGTGTTGCTTGCAGCAGCTTCTTCAGAAGAACCAAACGTAACGTTTAGATGGTACACGCAATCTTCCGGAGGTTCAACTATAAGTAACGATAAATCCTATGAAGCCACAGTAGCCAATCCTGTGGGAGGAAATACAACTGCTTCCAGTGTATATTACGTAGAAGCGTATAACTACACTACTAATTGTGTGTCAACTCCCCGCGTGCCGGTTACGGCTTTTGTGAATGCCAACCCGACAGCACCAACCAATATTGCAACGTCGGATATCTGCTATAATAGTACTTCTCCGCTAATATTTACCGCCAGTGGCAGTTCTTCGAATATTTACGATTGGTCAGGTTCTGACGCGGGCGGCGTTATTGTCGGCACGGATGCCTATCAATATCCATCAACCAGCGCCCCGAATACATATACTGTGAAAGTTAAATCGCAGGCGACTTATTCGAATGGTTTATTATCGGCGACGCCGAATGTTTGTTATAGCACGGAAGAACAGAAGAGCGGGGTCATTTATGCATTACCTACCGCACCGACCGCCATTACTACAGATCCTGCCAACGGGCAGATTTGTACCGGTGAAACTATTACGTTTACTGCTACGCTCGTTGCCGGTTATGGGTACGACTGGTCAAATTCGACGCCCAGCCTTTCTCAGGCAACCAATTCATCGTATGTGGTGGGTGGTAGTGTTAATGCTGCCGGCGGAGCGACTATTACACCACGCGTACAAGCTACAGAAACGCATGGCGCATCGCTTGTTTGTAAGAGCGCTGTTTATACGGGAACGCCAATAGTAGTAGGAACTACTCCCGCCAGACCGGAATTAACCAGTGTAACTTCCCGGGCAGATACCAGCGTTTGTGCGGCAACCGATCCATCTATCACGCTTGAAGTAAGTAATGGAGTCCCTGGCGTTACCTATCGTTGGTATAAGAACAACAGCAGCAGTTCTATTACCGGCGAAACAGGCTATCAATATGCAGCCACCGCCACCGGCTCGTACACAGTGGAAGCTGTCAATGGGCATTGCGAAAGCATAAAGTCTCCGTCACGGTTTATACGTATCACGCCGGTTTCGGAAATGCCGGGCAATGTGGAACTGGATTTGAGCGACGGTACTTACCGGGAAGGGTGCGGCGTAGGTTCGGTACAACTCAGCGTAAAGACGCCGGTATCGTCCTTTACTTCTTACCAGTGGTATAAAAACGGCGTAGCCATCACTTCCGGCGCCACGCTTTCTACTTTCTCTGTACAAGACTTGGGGCAAGCTACTTATACGGTAG
>JAIRLT010000228.1 GCA_031259225.1 Prevotellaceae bacterium | reverse complement strand
AACGAAGCTTTCGGTGAGCTAAACGAAGCTTTCGGTGAGCTAAACGAAGCTTTCGGTGAGCTAAACGAAGCTTTCGGTGAGCTAAACGAAGCTTTCGGTGAGCTAAACGAAGCTTTCGGTGAGCTAAACGAAACCTTCGGTGAGCTAAACGAAGCTTTCGGTGAGCTAAACGAAGCTTTCGGTGAGCTAAACGAAGCTTTCGGTGAGCTAAACGAAACCTTCAGATAGTTATACGAAACCTTTGGATCGTTATCCGAAACTATTGGATCTCTATACGAAACCTTTGGATAGTTATACGAAATGCTTGGGAGATTTGCCGGAGGGGTAAAATTAAACATCCAAGAAACCGGTAGGTTCCGGGTGCGCGGGGTGGTGATGTTCAATGTGCTAATGTGACTAATTGTTTAATGTGACTAATTGGCTGGCGCGTCAGCCAATCAGAAATTAGAAATCAGAAATTAGAAATTAGAAAATGGCTGGCGCGCCAGCCAATCAGAAATTAGAAATCAGAAATTGGGAATTGTGCTGGCGCGACAGCCGACTTATGACTTACGACTTATGACTTACGACTAAAAACTGGGTGCAAAGAAGAAATTCATAATTCTTAATTGTCCAGCATTAACCACTATTCCTAATTCTTAATGCACTTTTATTTGAAAATTATTCCGTACTTTTGCATACTAAAATTTGAACATGTCATCCTTATTAGCCAATATAGACAGCCCGTCCGACCTGCGGAAACTGACGCTTGAAGAATTAATGCAGTTGTCGGAAGAATTGCGCGAATTTATCATTTATCAGTGTTCGAAAAATCCGGGACATTTAGGCGCAAGCCTGGGCGTGATAGAACTTACGGTGGCATTGCACTACGTGTTCGACACGCCCGGTGACAAACTGATTTGGGATGTGGGACATCAGGCATACGCACATAAAATACTCACCGGTCGCCGCGACGTTTTCTCTACCAACCGCTCGTATGGCGGCATCAGCGGCTTCCCGAAAACCAGCGAAAGCGAATATGACGCCTTTGGCGGCGGTCATGCATCGGTGTCGGTGTCGGCGGCGCTGGGCATTGCTACGGCTGCGAAAATGCAGGGCGTCCGCCGGCAAGCCATTGCCGTAATTGGCGACGGCGCACTTGGCGGCGGTGTGGCATTTGAAGGCATGAATAATGCCGGCGCATCCAAAGCCAATATCCTGGTGGTGGTGAACGATAATAATATGTCGATAGACAAGAATGTCGGTGCAGTGCATAACTACCTGTTGAAACTGACCACTTCGGTACGCTACAACAAATTCAAAGCAAAGGTGTGGAATTTTTTCGGCAATAATATTATCCGCCGTATGGTGCAAAAGTTTGTGAACACTACAAAAATAGCGGTTTTACGTAATAGCAACCTTTTTGAAGCTTTAGGCTTCCGGTACTTCGGTCCGGTGGACGGGCACGACATCCGGCAACTTACCAAAACCTTGCAGGCATTGAAAAATATAGAGGGACCAAAGGTTTTACATATTATCACGACCAAAGGAAAAGGATATAAACCAGCCGAAGAAGACCAGATACTGTGGCACGCGCCCGGCATGTATGACAAGGAAACCGGCGAACGCCTCCCGTCGGGCGGTGCAGCGCGCTACCAGGATGTATTCGGCGAAACCCTGATAGAACTTGCCATACAAAACCCGAAAATCATTGGCATCACGCCGGCAATGCCCACCGGCTGCTCGCTCAACCTGATGATGGAGAAAATGCCCCACCGCGTGTTCGACGTAGGCATTGCCGAACAGCATGCCGTAACATTCTCGTCGGGGCTGGCTATTGCCGGTATGGTTCCCTATTGCAATATTTACTCGTCGTTCATGCAGCGCGCCTACGACCAGGTGATACATGATGTGGCGTTGCAAAACCTACAGGTGGTTTTCTGTTTAGACCGCGGCGGATTGGTCGGCGAAGATGGCGCTACGCATCATGGCGCTTACGATTTGGCATATTTCCGCTGTATTCCGAACCTCGTTATTTTTGCGCCGATGAATGAAGTGGAATTGCGCAACATGCTTTACACCGCGCAGCTTCCCGGTATGCACGCCACCGTGATCCGCTACCCGCGCGGTTGTGGCGCAGGGTTGGACTGGAAACGCCCTTTTGAAACAATACCCCTTGGCAAAGCGCGCCGGTTGCGCGAAGGCAACGACCTTGCGCTATTGAGTATCGGCGACATTGGAAATAAAGCGGCGGCGGCGATAGAGCGGTTAGCCGGCGAAAATATTTCCGTCCAACATTACGACATGCGCTTCCTGAAACCCATAGATGAAGCGGTATTACACGAAGCAGGAAAGAAATTTCCTACGGTCATTACCCTCGAAAACGGCACGGTGAACGGCGGGCTCGGGGGGGCGGTCTCGGAATTTTTCACGACCCACCATTATACCGCTAAAATTATCCGGATGGGTATCCCCGACCATTTTGTGGAACACGGTTCCATTGCGCAATTGCAGGCGCAGTGCGGCTTCGACGCCGACAGCATTTACCACAGCATCAAATATGAATTGGGAATTAAGAATTAGGAATTAAGAATTGGACGGTACATCGCCGTTTCAGGTTTATATATCCATAATTTTTTTATCAAGAACAGAAACCCGGAACCAGCAGTTCCGCTATTTTCAAGTCTACCGGTTCGGTGATTTTTATGTTTTCGCGGCTGCCTTCGGCGAGGGCGATTTTGTATCCTGCGGCTTCTACGACGGAAGCGTCGTCGGTGAATGACGGGCAGCAGGGCGCGCGGTAAGCATTTTTCAACCATCTGGCGCGGAAGATTTGCGGGGTTTGTACAATGCAATAGTTTTCGCGCAACACGCTATGGTTGCCGCCGGCTTCCAGCATGCGGAGGGAATTGGACAGGGGAATAACGGGCACTGCGGCGCCGTGTTTCAAAGCTGTTTCAAAGCAGCGGGCAATCAGCGCCGGCGAAACCAGCGGGCGTACGCCGTCATGTACGGCTATCCAGTCCGTTCCGGGTAAGGCATGGAGCGCTTTTTTCACGGAGTCGAACCGTGTGCCGCCACCGGCGGTTACGGTATGCGGTATCGTGAAGCGGTGTTCGGCGCAGAGTTGCGTCCATGTGGAAATATGCGCCGGCGGCAATGCCACTACCAGCGGCATGCCGGGGTCAAAACAATGGAATTGGCGGATGGCGTGCATCAGCACAGGCATTCCTGCAAGCAATAAGAATTGTTTGGGCATTTGTGCGCCCATACGCTGCCCGCTACCGCCTGCCACTATAATCACCGAACGTTTCATTGCCCGTTGTGTTTAGAATGGAGCCTGTTCGCCGGATGGGGACTCCGGTGGTAAATCAAAGTCTTTATTATAATTCATTTTTGACGGAATAAGGGTCGTCGTTGTAACAGTGGTTGGGTACGCCGCATCGCCCTGCCAAGCCGGTTCATCCCAGTCCGTAAATTTTGCCTGTGAGAATTTTAATTTAACATCCCTTGTTTCGCCATTGCGGTGTTTGGCGATAATAATTTCCGCGAGGTCTTTTGTGGACTCATGATTTTCGTCTTCCGTGAGACCATAATATGCGGGACGGTGGATGAATAATACCAGGTCGGCGTCCTGTTCGATAGCGCCGGATTCACGGAGGTCGCTTAATTGCGGGCGTTTATTCCCGCCGCGCGTTTCTACCGAACGGTTCAACTGCGAGAGCGCAATAATCGGCACGTTTAATTCTTTGGCAATGGATTTCAGGGCGCGTGAAATGGCGGAGACCTCCTGTTCCCGGATGCTTTTCTGTGTTTCCGGCGGACCGGTCATCAATTGCAGGTAGTCAATGATAATGATTTTTATGTTGTGCGAAAGTACCAGCCGGCGCGCTTTGGAGCGGAATTCAAAAATCGATAGCGCCGGCGTATCATCAATAAACAGGGGCGCTTCCACGAGGTTACGGATACTTGTTTCTATTTGCGTCCATTCATGTGCCGCCAGTTTTGTTCCGCCGCGTATTTTTTTTGATTCAATACCCGATTCGCTCATCATTAGCCGCTTTACGAGCTGCACAGAGGGCATTTCCAGCGAGAAAAAGGCAGTAGGCACTTTGTGGTCTATACTCATGTTGCGTGCCATGGAAAGTACGAAAGCCGTTTTTCCCATAGAGGGGCGTGCCGCCACAATAACCATGTCTGCCGCCTGCCAGCCCAGCGTAACGTTGTCAATCACCGGAAAGCCCGACGGCACGCCGCTCAATCCGTCGTCCCGGAGTTGCGCTGCTTCCAGTTCTTTGATGGCTTTCGCCACCACCGCCCCGACATGCTCCGTTTCGCGGTGGATATTTCCTTCGGCGACTTTAAAAATCTCCTGTTGTGCGTCGTCCAGCAATTCATCTACTACGACATCTTCTTCAAAGGCGTGGCGCTGTATTTTGGCGGAAGCAGTGATTAACTGCCGTTGAATATATTTTTGCGCTAACAGTTTGGCATGGTATTCCACATGCGCCGCCGAGTTCACCGTCATCGTCAGTTGCGAGAGGTAGTAAGGTCCCCCGACTTCGTCCAATTCGCCTTTCTTTTTCAGTTCTTCGGCAACAGTGAGCATGTCAATAGGCTCGTGCCGCGAGTTAATTTCCTGGATAGCGCGGAATATTTTTGCATGCAATTCATTGTAGAAGGTCTCAGGTTTCAACAGTTCCTGTACTTCCACTATCGCTTCTTTTTCGAGCATCAATGCGCCCAGTACCGATTTTTCAAAGTCGGGCGAATGGGGCGGCATTTTTCCCGCTTCCAAAGCGATGGCGTCAATAGTGCGCAGTTTGGGAGCCTGTTTGGTTATTTTTGCCATAAATTCTATATTAAAAATGGATGTTTGTACAAAGATAAGTATTTAAATATTGAAAAAAAAGTTAAGTATTAAACACCGGGTTTACGCATTTAATTTTGTGTTTTGCCGTGCACATTGTGCCGTTATCCGGCTTCACAGCCCCGTTAGGGCAGGTGTTGGACATGCTCCACACACAAGTGATCAGGTGCTCATCACATAGGTGATCAGGCGCTGCTCCCCAATTTCATGCGTTTGCCATGGCTCTTTACTCTTTACGATTAAATCACTATCTTTGTTTAAAAAAAATTATATGTCAAAACCGATTATTCTTGTTACCGGCGGCACGGGCTACATTGGCTCGCATACTGTTGTTGAATTACAGCAGGCGGGGTTTGAAACCGTTATTGTTGATAACTTGTCGAACTCCACAGCAGATGCTGTGGAAGGCGTAAAGCGTATTACCGGCGTCCGCCCGCATTTTGAGCAGGCGGATTGCTGCGACAGGAATGCTATGGCGGCTGTTTTCGATAAGTATCCCGGCATTACGGCAGTCATTCATTTTGCGGCGTCCAAGGCGGTGGGCGAAAGCGTGGAAAAGCCTTTGTTGTATTACCGTAATAATTTAATATCGCTGCTCAATGTGGTGGAAGAGATGATAGCGCATGGCGTTTTCCATATAGTGTTTTCTTCGTCTTGCACGGTTTACGGGCAGCCCGCCGTGTTGCCGGTTACGGAAGACGCTCCCGTCCAGCCGGCGGCGTCGCCCTATGGGAATACGAAACAGGTTTGTGAAGAGATTTTGCGCGATACCGCTGTTTCCAGCGCCTTGCAGGGCGTTTTGTTGCGTTACTTTAATCCGGTAGGCGCTCATCCGTCGGCGGAGATAGGGGAGTTGCCGGTGGGCGTGCCGCAAAATTTAGTGCCGTTCATCACGCAGGTAGCGGCGGGCGTCCGGAAGGAATTAAGCGTTTTCGGTAATGATTACCACACGCCCGACGGAAGCTGTATCCGCGATTATATCAATGTGGTGGATTTGGCGCGTGCGCATGTGCAGGCGGTCAATTACCTGTCGGAGGGGAAAAATAAAACGGCTATGGAAGTTTTTAATATCGGCACGGGCAAAGGGTTGTCGGTGCTGGAACTGGTTGCTGCTTTCCAAAAAGCTACGGGAATAAAATTACCTTACAGGATTGCCGACCGCCGCGCCGGCGATATAGAACAAGTGTGGGCAAATCCCGGAAAAGCGCATGCCCTGCTGGGCTGGCGCGCGCAGGAGTCTATTGAAGATACCCTCCGTTCTGCATGGAAATGGGAAAAGAAATTAATGTGCTAATGTGACTAATTGTTTAATGTGACTAATTGGCTGGCGCGCCAGCTAAATCTGTAAATCTGTAAACCCGTAAATCTGTAAATCCGTTTACATCTTTCCGCCGTATTTCCGCACTAACCGTCCGATATTGCGTGTCAGTAGCAAATCAATGATAATACAAATAATTATTCCCCCTGTAAGCACAATCCAGTCTTTATAAAACTTGCCGGCGATGAGAATGCCTCCGGCAATAAGGACATATCCCATTAACATGATGCGTACGGTTCTTGCATGCGTGCACATCACATGTAGCAGTGTATGATGCAGGTGTTGCTTGTCGGGACGGAAGGGTGATTTCCCCTGTTTTATCCGCAAGATGAATATACGGATAGTATCGAAAAGCGGTAATAATACCAGCGCCATCCCGGCGCTGAATACTGCGGGAAATTTATAGGATACATCTTCCGGCAAATTACCGTTTGCGGAGATGAAAGACAGGGCGCTTGTTGAGAGGAGAAACCCGACAACCAACGAACCGGTGTCGCCCATAAAAATAGAAGCCGGTTGCCAGTTATAGTATAAAAATCCGATGAGGGAGCCCATAATACAAGCCATGCGCAAGGTTTCCGTTTCGTTGCCTGCCAAATAGAACCAAAAACTAAGGAACGCAAAAGCCATGATGGATATGCTGGCTGCCAGTCCGTCGATACCGTCAATTAAATTAAATGCGTTGGTGACAAAAATAATGAACAATATGCTGAGCGCACATCCCAAAAATTCCGGTATTTCATATATGCCAAACAAACCGTAGAGTGAGTTAATGTACAGATCACCGGCTAACACCACAATGATCGCCGCGACTATTTGTACTAATAATTTGTATAGCGGGCGCAAAGGATCCATGTCATCGCGAACGCCGGCAAAAAACATCAGTGCAATAGCCGCCAGCTCAAACCGGCGTCCGACAATGCCTTCAATGGGTATCCACAATAGCATGGCAAACAGGAATGCAAGGCAAATGATAATTCCTCCCATCGACGGCACAAATCCCTTGTGTATTCTCCGGTGACCGCCTTCGTCAAGGATTTGCTTGCGGTGCAGGAAGCGTGCCAATAACGGCATTAGCAGAAAACTGCATAGCAGGGCGGTAATACAGGCATAGAAGAAGGTACTCATAGACTATTTTTTGATTAAAATAAGAAAAAAACGTTATATTTTTTTAGTTAAATGATATTTTATATTTTCCGATTGCATAAAATCTATAAAATCCGGCGTCAGCGCCACACGGAACGAGCGTGACCCTAATACTACCGCCAAGTGGTTTTTTTGTTCCGTCAATTTCAGTTGCAACGTTGTATGCCCCTGGTTTTTTGAAATTGTTTCCATTAACCGTTGCGTAAAGGACGCGGAGAGTTCTTCTACGGGCAAAACAAGCTGGACGGACTGCACCAATTCGTCGCACACGTGCGCCAGGTTATGGACGGAACGTATTTTGAGTTCCCATTCTTCAGGTCGCTTGTCATCCCTTCCCCGAAAACGTTTTTGTAGCTGGCAGCGCAAGAGTAATACCTGCTCCGGTTTTATGTATTTGGAGAAGTTGTCGTAATCTTGCCCGAATAAGGTCATATCCATGGTGTCGGTGTAATCTTCCATTGTAAAGCGCATATAAGGTTTTTCCGTTCTTTTTGATTTTGCTTCATCCGCTTTGGTAACAATGCCTGCCAGCAGGATTGTTTTTTTCTGGAGTATCCCGTTTTTGTCGTTTAGCACTTTGCTTAATAAATCCGGAACGTCTTGCAGGGTGTGGGTGATAAAATGCCGTATCGCGAAATTATGAATATCCAAGGGGTGCGCCGACAGGTAGATGCCTATTAATTCTTTTTCTTTTTTCAAGGTTTCAGTAGCTATCCATTCTTCCACGTCGGTGGGGATTTTCGGTTTTTGTATCGCCACGTCATAGTTGCCGCCGAATAACGAATGGGTGTTTTGCTGTTTATCGGCTTGCCATTTGGAAGCGTAGCGCAGCAAGTTCTCCAAGAAAATTTCCTTTTGTGCATTGGGCGCCAGGAATTGATAGCGTTTGATTTCTTTAAATTCATCAAACGCGCCGCCCAATACCAACGCTTCCATCGACCGGCGGTTCATGGTGGTCAATGGTATGCGTTCCACAAAATCGAATATGTTTTTGAACTTCCCGTGCTGTTGCCGTTCGTTTACGATGGCGCCTATGGCGGCTGTTCCCACATTTTTAATGGCAGCCATGCTGAAACGGATATTTCCCGCTTCATTGACGGTAAAGTACCGGTTACTTTCGTTGATTGCCGGACCCAACACGGCGATGCCCATCCTCCGGCATTCGTTCATCAGTTTGGTAATTTCGTCGATATTGTCCAGATTGCAGCTAAGCACGGCTGCCATATATTCCGCCGGATAGTTGGCTTTCAGGTAGGCGGTCTGGTATCCCAGTAAAGCGTAGCAGGTGGAGTGCGATTTATTGAAGGCATATTCGGCAAACGCTTCCCAGTCGCTCCAGATTTTAGTGCAGATTTCTTCGGAGTGTCCGTTTTCTATTGCACCGGCAATAAAATCGTTTTTCATTTTTGCCAGCGTCTTTTTTTGCTTTTTCCCCATGGCTTTGCGCAGGGTATCGGCTTGCCCGCCGGTGAACCCTGCCAGTTTTTGTGACAACAACATGACCTGTTCCTGATATACGGTGATGCCATACGTGTCGCTCAAAAATTCTTCCATCTCGGGCAGGTCGTATTCTATCTTTTCGCGACCATGCTTGCGTTCGACAAAGTTGGGAATGTAATTCATCGGACCGGGGCGGTAGAGCGCGTTCATGGCTATCAGGTCTTCAAAACGCGTGGGTTCGAGTTCCTGCAACCATTTCCTCATGCCGTCCGATTCAAACTGGAACGTAGCGACGGTATTCCCGCGGCTGAACAGCTCATACGTTTTCTTATCATCCAGCGGAATGGTGGACAAATCAATATCAATGCCGCATGTCGATTTGATATTTTCAATGGCGCCGCGTAGGATTGACAGGGTTTTTAACCCGAGGAAATCCATTTTCAACATGCCCACTTCTTCGATGCACGAGCCTTCGTATTGCGACACCCACATATCTTCACCGGTGTCTTTGTCTTTGGCGGAAGAAATAGGAATGTGTTCCATCAAATTATTCCGCCCGATGATAATGGCACAGGCATGCACGCCGGTGTTGCGGATAGAGCCCTCGAGTTGTTTGGCAAACTTGAACGTGTCTTGCAGCAACGGGTCTTCCGATTGCATTTCCTGTTTAAGTTCGGGGATATGGTCAAGGCAATTTTTCAAGTTAATCGGCAAGCCCTGTTCTTCTTTTTCTTCGTTGCCGTCTTCATCTTTTTTAACGACGGTTTCTTTTTTGTCCCAGCGTATGGGTATCAATTTTGCCAGTTTATCCGATTTATCCAGCGGTAATTTTTGCACGCGCGCCACATCGCGGATAGCCGATTTGGTCGCCATCGTGCCGAAAGTGATAACATGCGATACATGGTCTTTCCCGTATTTATCCTCCACGTATTTTAATACTTTTGCGCGACCGTCGTCGTCGAAATCAATGTCAATATCGGGCAGGGAAATGCGGTCGGGATTGAGGAAACGCTCAAACAGCAAATTATATTCCAACGGGTCAATATCGGTAATCTGCAAACAATATGCCACTACCGAACCGGCTGCCGAACCGCGCCCGGGACCTACCCATACATCCATTGCACGCGCTGCGGAAATAAAATCCTGTACAATCAAAAAGTAATCGGGATAGCCCATTTTTTTTATCGTCGCCAGTTCAAAATCAATCCGCTCTTTTATCGCCTCCGTGATTTCTTGATAGCGTTTAGCCGCGCCTTCATAGGTCAGGTGCCGCAGGTATTCGTTGGAGTCCGTGAAATCCCCGGGGATAGGAAAATACGGCATTATCGGTTGGTTGTTGATGCTGTAACGTTCTATCTTTCCTGCTATTTCCAACGTATTGCTTAGCGCTTCGGGGAGGTCATGGAAGAGTTGCGCCATTTCCGCCTGCGTTTTCATCCACTCCTGTTTGGTGTAGCGCATGCGCTTTGCATCATTGAGGTCGGCGCCGGTATTCAGGCAAATCAAGCGGTCATGCGCTTCGGCGTCGTCGGCATTTTCAAAGTGCACGTCGTTGGTGGCAATAATTTTAATCCGGTATTTTTGCGCGAATGTCAGGATATGTTCCGCTGCGGTTTTTTGCATCGGGTAAACCTGTTGGTCGGCAAGGGGGTCTTGCGTTTCGTGGCGTTGCAATTCGAGATAATAATCATCGCCGAATAAATTTTTATACCACACAATGGTTTTTTCCGCTTCTTCCAAATTCCCATGCAGGATAGCGCGCGGTACTTCGCCTGCCAGGCAAGCCGAACAGGCAATCAACCCCTCATGATATTTTTCCAACAGTTCGTGGTCAATACGCGGCTTGTAATAAAAACCTTCGATATAAGCAAGGGAAACCAGCTTTACCAAATTATGGTACCCGGTTTTATTTTTGGCTAACAAAACAAGGTGATTGCTGCTTTGGTCTTCTTTGCCGCGCCGCGAAAAACGACCTTCGGGCGATACATATACTTCGCATCCGACTATCGGCTTTATTTCCGGGTATTTTTTTTCCGCTACATCTAAAAATTCTTTTACGCCAAACATATTTCCGTGGTCGGTAATAGCCAGCGCCGGTTGCCCGTCCTCTTCGGCTTTCCGGAACAGCCCGCCAATCGTGGACATACCGTCTAAAATAGAGTATTGTGTGTGGACATGTAAGTGTACAAATTGCGACATAATTTAAAATAGAAAAGGATATTTTCACTATTGCAAAGATAGAAAAAATTTACAGATGTATGGATGCCCGGGGGTGCAATTTAAATTGTCGCAAGCCCGGCTTATCATAGTCGTCATTGCGAGGGCGGAGCCCGAAGAATTAAGAATTAGGAATTAAGAATTAGGAATTAGCTGGCGCGCCAGCCGCCTTATGACTTAATTTAACGGCACAATTTATCAATAAACAATATGCCGCGCGTATGGTCGTATTCGTGTTGGAAAATCACTGCTGTAAAGGTGTCCTGCCGGCTGTAGCCTTCCAGCCGTTCGCGGAAAAGTTCGCCTTTCTCATTGTAGTATTCCACTTCGACCCATGGATAGCGGATAGAATTACCGCCGACGCCGGGAATGGATAAACACCCGTCGCGCACGAAACACACCGTCGTGTCCGGATGGCTGGTTATTCTTGGATTGATAGCTACCACGACCGGTTCGCCCGGCAAGTCAAGCCGCATAAACAGGAAAATATTTCTCAACACTCCTGCTTGCGGCGCAGCAATACCCACGCCGTTTTCCGCAGCCAAGGTTGTTTTCAAGCGCGCAATCAGTAATGCCAGCGTGGAGTCATTGGCGAAATTTTCGATATCACTGCAAGGGGTTCGGAGGATAATGGCATCTTGCGTATTGGTTATTTTCAATACCCTGAAAGGCGTTTGAGCAGTTCCCCGGCATATCAATGCTTTCTCCTCCCCGGAAAATACCGCCGGACGCTTGCAGGAAAGCAGCATTGCGCCCATAACGGTGCATAACAGTAATAATAATTTTTTCATAGCCTGAAAATTTAACAGCCGTAAGTTACAAAAAAAATCCGGTAACAATGAATTATTTCAAAGATTTCAAAAAGAACCGCCAATAAGTTTCCTTACTGGCAGTTCTTTGTTGCAGCCAACTTTTGGGCGAAGGGGGAAGGGTAAAGGGTGAAAGGGGCTGGCGCGCCAGCACTGCCTACTGCCTACTGCCCACAACGCCGTCATTCCGACCGGAGCGGCGAGGCACGAGCCGCGCAGCGGAAGCCCCCTAACCCCCAAAGGGGGAACTACGGGACATGGGGTAGGGGAGCAAAGAGTCGCAGCAGATTTCTCGACTCCGCTTCGCTCCGCTCGGAATGACGGAGGAGTTATGAGTTATGAGTTAGCTGGTGCGCCAGCCAAATACCCAATTCAACTGGATTGCTTCGCTCCGCTCGCAATGACGGGGTGTGTCTGTCGTCATTGCGAGGGCGAAGCCCGAAGCAATCCAGAAACTAATGAACAATGCACA
>JAIRLT010000214.1 GCA_031259225.1 Prevotellaceae bacterium | reverse complement strand
TATTGATGGTACTTTTTTATTCTATTTCAGAAATCAGGAAAATTTCCAGTCACTTGAATAAAACCCATTCGGAAACGTGGGCTTTTACTTATAGTTGACTGGGTCTTCCTGAACCTCTGAAATAGTAAGTTTAGCTCGCGTTTCGTATTTTAGGGTGTAGCATTAACAAAAAATATACTTAAAACAAATTTAAATTATGAAAAAAATAGATTGGTTATTTCTTGTGTTAGTCTTGTTGCTGTTTATTGCATTTGTCGTTTGGGTGGGGATTTGCCTGCTCCGGATATTCGGATGGTTATAACAATAACCGGCTCTCTTGTTAGCTCTTTAATGCGTTTTGAGTTAACAAGTATTCTTGCTGCCTCTTTAATGTGTTTTGAGCTGGCAGGTTTTAGAGCCGGTTTTTTTTATCAATGCGTAAGTTGAAAGTGGCTGCCGCGCCGGTTTAGTTGAAAGTTGAAAGTTGAAAGTTGAAATTGGCTGGCGCGCCAGAGTGAATTAAGAATTAGGAATTAAGAATTAGGAATTAGCTGGCGCGCCAGCCGACTTACGACTTACGACTAAAAACCGGCTGCAAAGAAGAACCGGCGGTAAGGAAACTTACCGCCGGTTCTTTTTGAAATCTTTGAATTTTTAAATTATTCCTGCGTCAGCCAATCAGAAATCAGAAATTAGAAATTAGAAAACGGCTGGCGCGGGCATATGATATCTGCGTGCTACGTTTTGTTGATTAGTACAAAAATCCAAACAACCACAGCGGAATGGTATCGTGATGCCCGTATTCAATGTTGTCGGCAGCCACAAATGCATTTTTCACCGTTTTGATTTGTTGCATAGTTTTGTTTTTTCCACCTACTTCAAACGTTAATTTTTTATTGACCAAAAAATCGCCTTTATCAGTAAATTCCACTTTATTATCTTTGCTCAACTGGTTCACAAAAAACGTTTCGCGCAAATTGCCTGTATCGGGTTTCTCCATAGACAATGCATGCATCAGGTTCGGATTATCCAAAAATAATTTATCCGGTTTCTGCAATATACCGATCCCTTGCGCCGGCTTGAAAATACTCTTAGTCAATCCAGCCTGGCTCATGTATTGCAGGTAAGTAAGCAAGGTATTCCTGTTTACTCCGGTACGTTCGCTTAGTTTGGTAATATTGGGAATAAACGGTACAGCCTGCGCAATAATAAATAACAGTTGTTTCAGTTTATTAGTGTAAGCCATATCCACTCCGCGCAGCAGCGGCAGTTCCAATTCAATAATCATATTTACCATTTCCTGAATACGCGTATGGTAAGTACTGTCCATCTCGTTAAAAAACGGGTAGTAGCCTTTTTGCAAGTAAGTTTCAAAGTATTTTATCGGCTTCACTTTTTGCACTATATCAGCGGCTATTTCCACATGTTTTTTCAAAATATCGTTTAACGGAAAAGCCGGTAAATGCAATCTTTGCATCATGTTCAGGTATTCGCGAAATGAAAGCCCCTGCATCGTGTAAGTAATTGCCCGGCGGCTCAAATCAGCGCGCCGGTTCAAGATTTCGAGCAATGATGAACCGGTAAACACCACTTTTAATTCCGGGTAATCGTCATAAATATTTTTAATTTCTTGCGACCAGTTCGGATATTTATGCACTTCGTCTATAAGCAGGTATGCGCCGCCGAATTTGGCAAAATGGTCGGCTAAATCCACTAATTTATTTTCCGTAAACCAAATATTGTCCAAACTCACATACAGGCTTGTTTCCGGGTCTAAATACTGTTTGGCATATTGCAGCAACAAGGTGGTTTTACCTATTCCTCGAGCGCCTTTTATCCCAATGAGGCGGGCTTCCCAAAGTATTGTTTCCATATCGCCGCGAATAAAGTCCAAATTCACGGCTTGCAATTTTTTCCGGTATAATTCTATTAAACGTTCCATAGCTGTTTTTGTTTATTTCGTATTGCAAAAATACAACAATTTTTATAATACATTAAACAATTTATGTATAAAATTGCTTATTGCATTAAGCAATTTTATAAAAATTAGGCTGGCGCGCCGGTTTAGTTGAAAGTTGAAAGTTGAAAGTTGAAATTGGCTGGCGCGCCGGTTTAGTTGAAAGTTGAAAGTTGAAAGTTGAAAATGGCTGGCGCGTCAGCCAATTAGAAATCAGAAATTAGAAATTAGAAATTGGCTGCCGCGCCAGCTAAATCTGTAAATTTGTAAATCCGTAAATCTGTAAATCCGTAAGCTGCCGCTTTTATTTTTCCTATTTTTTTTGTACCTTCGCACACTTTAATTTTAAGAAAAAACAAAGCACCATGATAGAAACAGAACGGATTATTAAAATCAATATTGAGGAGGAAATGAAGAGCGCCTACATTGACTATTCCATGTCGGTGATAGTGGCGCGCGCACTCCCCGATGTACGCGACGGATTGAAACCCGTACACCGCCGCATCCTCTTCGGGATGGATGAATTGGGGCTGGCTGCCGGGAAATCCTATAAAAAGTCTGCACGTATTGTCGGCGACGTGATGGGGAAATACCATCCGCACGGCGATTCGGCATTGTATGAAGCGATGGTGCGCATGGCGCAGCCGTGGAGTTTACGCTACCTGTTGGTGGACGGACAAGGCAACTTCGGCTCGGTGGACGGCGACGATGCGGCAGCCATGCGTTATACCGAAGCGCGGCTGCAAAAACTCACGGAAGAAGTGCTCGCCGACTTAGACAAAAATACGGTGGACATGACGCCAAACTATAGCGAGGAATATAAAGAGCCTACGGTATTGGCAAGCAAAGCGCCGCTATTGTTGCTCAACGGCGCGTCCGGTATTGCCGTAGGGATGGCGACCAATATGCCGCCGCACAATTTGACCGAAATCTGTAATGCGATTTGCGCTTATATTGACAACCGCGATATTACGGTGGACGAATTGCTGCAATATGTCAAAGGTCCGGATTTCCCTACCGGCGGCACGATTTACGGCTACCAGGGCATTAAAGATGCGTTTGAAACCGGGCGCGGACGGATTGTCATCCGTTCAAAAACAGATATTGAAGTAGCCGATAGCGGGCGCGAAACCATTGTGGTGAACGAAATCCCGTATATGGTCAATAAAAAGGAGCTGATACAAAAAATCGCCGACCTGGTGGAAGAAAAGAAAATCGACGGCATCTCCTACGTGAACGACGAAAGCGACCGGAACGGGATGCGTATCGTCATCAAATTGAAGATAGGCGCGGTTGCCAATGTAGTGCTGAATATGTTGTTCAAATATACGCCGCTGCAATCGACCTTCTCGGTGAACAATATTGCGTTGGTCGATGGTCGCCCGCGCCAGCTAAACCTTATCCAACTGATAAAATATTTCGTGAAACACCGGCATGAGGTAATCGTGCGCCGTGCAAAATATGAACTGGAAAAAGCCGAAAAAGAAGCGCATATTCTGGAAGGATTACTTATTGCATTAGACCGGTTGGACGAAGTAATAGCGCTTATCCGCGCGTCGAAAACGCCCGAAGAAGCCCGCGCCGGTTTGATGTCGCGGTTTAATTTGACCGAAGTGCAGTCCAATGCCATTATAGAAATGCGCCTGCGCCAATTGACCGGGCTGGAACGCGATAAACTTAAAGAAGAATTTGCCAAACTGCAACAACTCATCGGCAAGCTGAAAGGCATACTGGCAGATGAAAAATTGCAGTTGCAGATAGTAAAAGAAGAAACCCTTGCCCTGCGCGACAAATATGGCGACGAACGCCGCACCGGCATTGTACATACCGCCGAAGAATTTAATCCCGAAGATTTTTATGCCGACGACGATGTCGTGATTACTATTTCGCACTTGGGTTATATCAAACGTACAAACCTTGCCGAATACCGCCTGCAAAATCGCGGCGGGGTAGGCGCGAAAGGCAGCACCACGCGCGACGAAGATTTTATCGAGCACATTTATGTCGCGAATATGCACAGCACCATGCTGTTTTTTACCCAAAAGGGACGCGGCTACTGGCTGAAAGTATATGATATCCCCGAAGGCGGGAAAGTCACCAAAGGACGCGCTATCCAAAATGTTATCAATATCGAGCCCGATGATAAGGTGATGGCTTATATCAATGTCAAGACCCTGAATGATGCGGAATATATCAATAATAACTATATTGTGTTGTGTACGAAAAACGGCACGGTGAAGAAAACATCCCTCGAAGCCTACTCGCGACCGCGAACAAACGGTATCAACGCCATTACCATCCGCGAAGGCGACGAACTGCTCGAGGCGATATTGACCAACGGGCAATGCGAAATTTTACTGGCGGGACGCAATGGAAAATGCGTGCGCTTCAATGAAGCGAATGTCCGCGCGGTAGGTCGTACGGGCATGGGCGTGCGCGGAATTTCTATTGACGAAACCGACGAAGTGATAGGCATGATTTGCGTGCACCCGGAAAAATCCGTCCAACAGCATACGCATATTATGGTGGTAAGCGAAAACGGCTACGGCAAACGCTCGGAACTCGAAGATTACCGCATCACCAACCGCGGCGGGAAAGGAGTGAAAACGCTTAATATTACCGAAAAAACCGGTAAGCTGATTGCCATAAAAGAAGTAACGGATGAAAACGATTTGATGATTATCAACAAATCGGGCTTGACCATTCGGCTGGCTGTAGCCGATATGCGCGTTACGGGACGCGCTACCCAAGGCGTCCGGCTAATCAATATCAGGGGGAACGACCAAATTGCAGCCGTCTGCAAAGTCAATAAAAGCGACGAAAAAGCGGATGAATAATTACAATAGTCGTAAGTCATAAGTCATAAGTCGGCTGGCGCGCCAGCACTGCCCACAACGCCGTCATTCCGAGCGGAGCGTAGCGGAGTCGAGGAAACTGCTGCGCTTGCTAATTTCTAATTTCTGATTTCTAATTTCTAATTGGCTGACGCAGGATAATGTGCTAATGTGATTAATTCGGCTAACGCAGGAAAAATTCAAAGATTTCAAAAAGAACCGGCGGTAAGTTTCCTTACCGCCGGTTCTTCTTTGCAGCCGGTTTTTAGTCGTAAGTCGTAAGTCGGCTGGCGCGCCAGCACTGCCCACAACGCCGTCATTCCGACCGGAGCGGCGAGGCACGAGCCGCGCAGTGGAGGAATCTGCCCCAAAACGCAAGGCGGTGCAAAGCAGCAAGCGCATAACGCAGTAGATTCCTCCACTCCGCACGCTCATTCTTCGCGTGCTCCGGTCGGAATGACGGCGTTGTGGGACGGTACATTCGTCCTCACCCCCCAGCCCCCTCTCCCGGCGGAGAGGGGGTGGCTGGCGCACCAGCATAATTCCCAATTTTAATTTAAGTAGATTGCTTCGCTGCGTTCC
>JAIRLT010000088.1 GCA_031259225.1 Prevotellaceae bacterium | reverse complement strand
CTTAGTTTTTTAGTGGAATAAGGAAAAAATCACTGTAAAAGTTGGAGTAACGAATTGCAGAAAAGGTTTTACGAAACATTCTGCAATCATTGGCAGCGGATAAAAACTTGCAGCAGGGGGTTGTTTTGTGAAAAAGTTTGTGTTTGTGGGTACGTGTATAAAACAATCCCAGCGCTGCAAAAAGTAATTAGGAGCACGTCATTCCGACCGGAGCGCGCGAGGAACGAGCGCGCGGAGTGGAGGAAACTGCCCCAGAACGCAGGGTGGTGCAAAGCAGCAGGTGCAGGACGCAGCAGATTTCTCGACTCCGCTTCGCTCCGCTCGAAATGACGGGGCACGTTGCTCCGGTTGCAATGACGGCGCGATGAGCGTCATTGTGTTTATTATTTGTCTGGATTGCTTCACGGCTCGTTCCTCGCCGCTCGCAATGACGACACGACGAGCGTCATTGCGAGCGGAGCGAAGCAATCCAGATGAATTAAGAATTAGGAATTGGCTGGCGCGCCAGCCAATTAGAAATTAGAAATCAGAAATTTTAAAATAAATGTTATGAAAAAAATTATCTTTCTTTTTGCAATGCTTGCAAGCATGACTGCAAGCGCGGCAGTAACGGTTACGCCGTTAAGTGTAGATTATGCTACCAAAAAAGTAACCTTTCGCGTGTCATGGACAGGCAGCGCCGCCAACAACCGCGTATGGGTGTGGGTCGATTTGTGCCCCGTTACCGGCACGTCGCCCGGCACGTTTGCCAAAGCCGAATTCAGCAGTCCGTCGGTAACCGCCGGCAGCATTGCCGAATTTAATCAACGCGGCTTTTATGTCAATGCTAATCCCACGACCGTAACCGCTACATTAGACAATGCCACCGGCAAATTCAACTGGTGCGTTTATGGCAGCGACTTCCCACCCAATGCAAAGGACAATTCCAGCGGCGGCTATAACTTGAAAGGCTCGCCGCCGTTTATTATCAACGGCACGATAGAATGGGACGCCACCACCTATTCCGGCAGTGTAATTACCGCGCTCACCGACGCCACCGGTTGTCCGGGTGTGTGGTGCGGCAGGGATGGCGAAGCAGCGGGACTGCTGGATTGCTGCGCTACCGGTACAACGAAATGCAGCGGCACGTGCAAACAGAACCGGACTTATGAAACTTATGATGGCGCGTGCACGGGAGCTTGCAACACTGCGTATGTGCAATTACGAAATCAATGTGATGATGTCGTAACTACGAAATACAACACGTACACCGAAACCAACTGCACGGCTGGTTGCGCTCCCACCTACGCCACGTCCTGCTATCCAGACGGCTATGAGATACGCGCTGGAGAGCAAGCAAGTGCAGCCGCGTGCGATGCCCTCTGCATCCTAACATGCAGCTCATGGTCGTACTACGTCAGTGTGTATGGTTACGCAGGTTGGTATGCCTGTACCTGCTATTGTTGTAACTAATACCAATAGAAAATGTAAAAATTGTCCAAAAATATTTGATTAAATTAATAGCGTTTCCACTAACCGCTAACATCCGTTGTGCCTTGTCCCCGTTTGGGTTTCAGTGCGCAACCTTTAACCTTGCCCATTCTCCGCAACGAGCGACTCGCTGACCTCAGTGAGCGACTCGCTGACCCCAGTGAGCGGCGCGCTGACCCCCGCGAATGCAATAGGAACCCTAAAAATGCAAAAGCAAAGCCTTGAACTTTGAAATCTTGAAATCCTGCTGCAAAAAGAGCCGGTCAAGGCGGCTGGTAGCCCGGCAGCAATGGATATTGGCATCCACCGGTTTTTTATTTTTCATTATACATTATTATTGTTCGTTTTTATTTAGTATATTTGCATCCTGTTTCTGAAAAATAATAGTAGAACAAATTTCATGAGGTATTTCCTGAATATAATCGCCGGGCGAATAATCCTTATCCCGGTATTCCTGTTCTGTATAACGACGGCGGCTGCCCAGCCTGCCGACAGCGTTCAACTCGAAAAACAAGCGCCGGCAGATAGTGTACTCTTGCAAGGCGCGCCCGTATCGTTTAGTTATAACGACCCGCAAACGTACGTCGTGGCGGATGTTACCATTTCCGGCGTAAAATATTATACCACCGAGCAAATCCTTTCGTTGGTGGGCTTGTCTGTCGGCGACACGGTGATGATCCCCAGCGACCAACTGTCGCAAATTGCCCGCAAACTTTGGGGGATGCGTTATTTTTCCGACATCTCGATTACCGCCCCGCGCGTGGTGGGCGACCGAGTGTACCTGAATATTCACCTTGCCGAACGCCCCCGCGTATCGCTGTGGTCATTCAGCGGCGAAGGCGTCAAGAAAAGCGCTAAGGAAGATCTGGCGGAACGCCTGAAACTGCGGCGTGGCAGCGAATATTCCGAATACGTAGTAAATACGTCGATTGACCTGATAAAAAAATATTATGCCGAAAAAGGCTATTTGAATGCCGAAGTTAATGTCATCCAGCAAAACGATACGGTGGTAAGTAATGCCATCCGGGTTACTTTTGATATTGACAGGAAAAGCAAAGTAAAAATCAAACAAATCGACTTTGAAGGCAATACTGCGCTTTCCGACGGGAAACTGGCACGGGCAATGAAAAAGACCAAAGCGAATACGCTGCGGAATTTTTTCAGCAGTAAAAAATTTAACGCCGAAGAATTTGAAAACGACAAGGAAAATGTTATCACCGCCTATAATGAAAAAGGCTACCGCGATGCGCAAATCATCGCGGATACGGTGTATACCATCAACGAAAAGCGGCTGGGCATCAAGCTGACGGTGGATGAAGGGAAGCAGTATTATTTCAGGGATATTATATGGGTAGGCAATACCAAATTGCCGTCGGAAATATTGGACAATATCTTAGGCATTGAAAAAGGCGACGTGTACGACCGCGTGTTGCTGGAGAAAAAACTGAGCAGTGACCAGGCTTCCGTGAGCACGTGGTATTCCGATAACGGATACCTGTTTTTTCAGGTAGACCCTGTGGAAGTAGCCGTAGACGGCGATTCGATAGACTTTGAAATGCGGATGTACGAAGGCGAACAGGCGGTATTCAAACGGATAAATATCACGGGCAATGTAAAAACCAACGAACGGGTCATCCGCCGCGAACTGTATACCAAGCCGGGCTACCTGTGGAGCCGTACGGCATTTGAACGTTCCCTGCGCGAACTGGCTTCTGCCGGGAACTTTGAACCGGAAAAAGTAATGTCACCGGAAGGGTTCCGAGTCGTTCCCAACCCGCAGGACAATACGGTAGACCTTACTTATATTTTGCCGGAAAAATCCAACGACCAGTTGGAACTTTCCGGCGGTTGGGGCGGGAACACGTTTGTCGGTACTGTGGGCGTAAGGTTCGCGAATTTTTCCATTCGCCGGTTTTTCAAGAAAAACGCCTGGCGACCGGTGCCGTCGGGCGATGCGCAAACGCTGGCATTGCGCCTGCAAATACAGGGGACATATTATACCGCGTTCTCCCTGCAATTCGTGGAACCCTGGCTGGGCGGCAGGAAACCGACCTCCCTGTCGGTGACGGCTTATTTCACACGGGAAACAAATGCTTCCTATTATTTCCAAACGGTTGATCAGTGGATGGAAACGCTCGGTTTGTCGGCAGGTATCGGCACCCGCCTGCAATGGCCCGATTCGTATTTCCAACTCTACAACGCATTGAGCTTTCAACGCTATAGTTTGTATAACTGGCCGGAGAGTTACTATGGTTTCTCGGACGGTTTGTCGCACAATATAAATTATAACATCGTATTCAGCCGCAATTCCACCGACCAGCCGTTTTATCCGCGCAAGGGGTCGGAGTTTTCGCTGGGTTTGCAAATCACGCCGCCCTATTCGCTGTTCCGCGGCAATGTAGATTACAGTGCGATGACGGCGGCAGAGAAATATAAATGGATAGAATACCACAAGTGGTCGTTCAAAGGCGCATTGTACACGCAGCTTGTCGGCGACCTGGTGATGTTTGCCCGGGTGCAGTTCGGCTATTTAGGTTTTTTCAAACGGAGTTTAGGCTACTCGCCGTTTGAAGGCTTTATTCTCGGCGGCGACGGCATGTCGGGCTACAACCGCTACGGGCAGGAAAACATCGCCCTGCGCGGCTACGCCAATTCGTCCATCACGCCGATAGTGAACGGCGCATACGCCGGGCACGTGTATGACAAGTTTACGCTGGAGTTGCGGCATCCCGTTATTATGGAACAGCAAGCCTCTATCTATGCCTGCCTGTTTCTCGAAGGCGGCAACGCATGGTCGGATATAAAACAATTCAATCCGTTTGCTATTAAACGCGCTGCCGGCGTAGGCGTCAAAGTAATGTTACCGATTGTCGGCATTCTTGGCATTGACTGGGGCTATGGTTTCGACACGGTCGTCGGCAATTCCGAAGCTAACGGCAGTAACTTTGCCTTTACTTTCGGCATGCAGTTTTAGTTAAAGAAACAATAACTATAAAAATATACCATTATGAAACGAATTTTATTCCTCGTAGCTTTTGCCGGCATCGCATGTTCTGCAATAGCGCAAAACACTAATAAAGTGGGATACATCAGCACGGAATATATTTTGAAGAAAATTCCTGCATACAAAACGGCGCAAGACCAGTTAGACAAACTTTCGCAGCAATACGAAAAAGAAATCGAAACACGGTATGCCGGTTTGGAAGAACTCTACAAAAAATACCAAGCCGATAAAGTCTTGCTGACCGACGATATGAAACAACGCCGCGAAGATGAAATTATCACCAAAGAAAAAGAAACAAAAGACTTGCAACGCCAATATTTCGGGCAAGACGGCACGTTAGACAAAAAGAAAACGGAATTGCTCAATCCCATCATCGAACAAATAAAAAATGCGGTGAAAGAGGTAGCCACGCAAGACGGCTATGCTATTATCATCGACATCACCTCCAATCCTACCGTGCTGTACACCGCCCCGCGCTTCGATTTAAGCGATAAAGTGCTGGGGAAGTTGGGCTATAAATAAGAAAAAGCGTATTTATACATACGGTTACATCCTGAAAAAAATTGACAGGTTAATAGGGATATTTATTACCCATAGTTTATTCATTGTTTTCTTTGTGCGGATGACTTTATTCCATACTTCCGGCTAACTCCGTTTACACTTAATCCGGTTATTATTTCTTCTGCTACTTGCTGCTTAAAGCAAATATGGTACCGATAGTTTTTCTTTGTACATCATGGCTTCTTTTCTCTTCTTTTAGGCGTCCATCCTGGGCAGGACAAGATGCATGAAATAATCTGTAAATTTTCTTTACCTTTGTAACCTATGAATAGGGAAACAGATTTTTTAGTAATAGGCGCCGGGCTGGCGGGACTTAGTTTCGCCCTGAAAACGGCAGACAGGGCGAAAGTCCTTTTAGTATGCAAATCCACCCTCGACGAAGCGAATACGACATTTGCACAGGGCGGCATTGCCTCTGTGATGTATGAGCATGACAATATCGAAAAACATGTACAGGATACGTTGATTTGCGGGGCAGGGCTTTGCAATGAAGCAGTGGTACGCATGGTAGTGGGCGCTGCCGCCGGGCAAATCCGACAGCTAATACAGTGGGGCGTGAAGTTCGACCGCACGCCCGACGGCGCTTATGACCTGCACAAGGAGGGCGGGCATTCGGAACGCCGCATCCTGCACCATAAGGACAATACCGGCGCGGAAATACAGCGCGCACTGGTGGACAGGGTGCGCGCCCACCGGAACATCACCGTGCTGGAACAGCATTTTGCCGTGGATTTGCTCACACAGCATCATCTCGGACAAACGGTGCGCCGCCGCGATGGGAATATCGAATGTTACGGCGCGTATGTGCTGGACTTGAAAACGCAACAGGTCGGCACATTCCTTGCCAAAGCGACGGTGGTTGCTACCGGCGGGCTGGGCAACCTGTACCACACTACGACCAATCCCTCGATTGCCACCGGCGACGGCGTTGCCATGGTGTACCGCGCCAAAGGAGTAGTCGAAAACATGGAATTTATCCAGTTTCATCCTTCGTCGTTGTATCATCCCGGCGAGCGACCGGCGTTCCTTATTACCGAAGCGATGCGCGGTTTCGGTGCGCTGCTCCGCACGCAGGACGGCAAACGGTTCATGCAAAAATATGACCCGCGCGCCGAACTTGCCCCCCGCGACATTGTGTCGCGCGCCATCGATAATGAAATGAAACTGCGGGGCGATGATTTTGTGTACCTCGACTGCACCCACCGGTCGGCGGAAGAGGTTATCAACCATTTCCCGACGATTTATAAAAAGTGCCTGGGCGCCGGCATTGATATTACCAAAGAATATATCCCTGTAGCGCCGGCAGCGCATTACTCCTGCGGCGGCGTGAAGGTGGACATGGACGGCTGCACATCTATTCGCCGGCTGTATGCCCTTGGCGAAACGTCAAGCACCGGGCTGCACGGCGCCAACCGCCTGGCGTCAAATTCGCTCATTGAAGCGGTTGTGTATGCCGACTGCGCGGCGCGGCATGCGTTGGAACGCTTTTCACACTATACGGTTTGCCATAAAATCTGCGACTGGGACGCCGGCGGCACTACCCATCCCGAAGAGATGGTGCTGATTACGCAAAATTATAAAGAAATGCAGCAAATCATGAGCAACTACGTCGGTATTGTGCGTTCCAACCTCCGCCTGAAACGCGCGCTTGACCGCCTTGAAATTATTTTCAAGGAAACGGAAGACCTGTACCGGAAATCCATCCTGACGCAAAACCTTTGCGAGCTGCGCAACATGATTAAAGTGTCGTACCTGATTATCCGCAATGCACAGGAACTGCGCGAAAGCCGCGGCTTGCACTACACTATCGACTATCCCGAACCTGCCAAAAACGCTTTGTACGATGAGTAAAACGGCGGTGGTCATACTGAACTGGAACGGCAAACATTTTTTACAACAATTCCTGCCGGCGTTGGTGGAACATACTTCCCTGCCCGGCGTTGCGCTGGTAGTGGCGGACAACGGCTCGACCGACGGATCGCAGGCGTTCCTGCAACAGGCATACCCGCAAATCCGGCAAATTGTTTTCGATAAAAACTATGGCTTCACCGGCGGCTACAACCGCGCCTTGTCACAGGTTGATGCGGATTACTACGTGTTGCTTAACTCCGATGTGGAAGTAACCGAAAACTGGCTGCAATCCTTGAAAGCCGCGCTGGACAACTGTTCCGAAGTAGCGGTATGTATGCCGAAAATCCGTTCCTTTGACCGCCGCACGGCGTTTGAATATGCCGGCGCAGCGGGCGGCTTTATCGACAGGTACGGTTTCCCGTTTTGCCGCGGGCGCATCCTCAGTTGCATTGAAGAAGACGGCGGGCAGTATGACACGCCGCGCCGCATCTTTTGGGCTAGCGGCGCCTGCATGATGATACGCGCCGCCGTATTCCACCGGCTCGGCGGCTTTGACGATGATTTCTTTGCGCACATGGAAGAAATAGACCTCTGTTGGCGCGTCCAGCAACTCGGCTATTCCGTGATGTGCTTGCCGCAAGCGGTGGTGTACCATGTGGGCGGCGGCACGCTGCCGAATGAAACGCCGTTTAAGTTATACCTCAACTACCGCAACAACCTCTACATGCTTTACAAAAACCTGCCCAGCCGGAAACGTTTTTCCCTGCTGGCGGAACGCTTTGTATTGGACGGCATTTCCGCCGGCGTCTATTGCCTGCGGGGAAAATTTACGTTCTTTGCCGCCGTATGGAAAGCGCACATACATTTTTGGAAGCGCCGGAAAAAACTGCGTGCAAAACGCCTGCCGCAATGCAACCACGCGGTAGTGGGCGTCTATCCCGCCAGCGTGGTCTTGGGTTTCTACCTGTCGAAAAAAAAACGCACGTTTGGTGAATTAGGGCTTAATGGTCAAAAAGTAGGATGAAAGCAATATAATAAATTGATAATATTATTTTTGTAGTATTTATAAGATATGGTTAAAAAATATGCTTTTATTGTGGATCTCCAACAGCAGTAAAAAATGGACACCACCATCATCGCCAATTGTATTTATGCAAGCAATGCGGTAAGCAGCTTTTGGCTGCTTTTGTGTATTAAAATTATATCATTGATTATCAATTAATAATAAAATATTTTTATCTCTTTGATTAAAATATTATTTTTTCAAATAAGTTTATTACCTTTGCACACATGATAGCAAAGGAGCAGAAAAAAGGTAGTGGTGGTTGTGACTTGATTGTATACCCCGAAAGGTGGGGTATTTTTAAGTCATATCGAAGTTGCTGTTTTTATAGAAATTCGTCAGGATAAAAATAAATATAAATTGCAATAACGTGTAAATAAAATCATTATTTATTTATATAGGCAGACTCTTAATCTATATCCGGATCTATTGGAAAAGCAAAAGTGCGAATATCCACACAGGACTTTATGCGACCGAGAAGCAACTCACAAAAGACTTGCGGCTAAAAGACCCCATGATACTACGGGAAGTAACTAACAGAATAGCCAAATATGAAGAACTGAAATTAGGATTAGGTCTACATATCAATACCTATTCCTCAAAAGAATTGGCGGAATACTTTATCAAGAAGACAACAATACCAAAAGAAGGTATAAACTTAACTGAATATGCCCGCCAATACATTGCAAAATTAAAAGCCAATGGGAAAAAAGGTACGGCAGAATGCATTCGATATACTATAAACAGTATTCATAAGTTTGCCAGAACGGACAATATTTATTTTTCCGAAATCACTGTTAAATTCTTACAGGACTACGAACAATGGCTGTTAAACAACGGTGTCAAGGGACGCGGAATATCGCTCTATACCGGCAATATCCGGCTACTGTTTAATCGCGCCCGCGACGAATATAACGACGATGACCGCGGCGATATTCAAATTCCCAACTATCCCTTCCGGAAATACAAAATATCCCAAGCTCCACAGCCAGAAAAACGCGCACTGGCAGTTGAGCAACTGCGGGCTATAAAGAACTATACCCCGGTAAACACACGCGATGCACTCGCCCGTGACATCTTCATGCTTTCTTTCTATCTTGTCGGGATGAACAGCGCCGACCTCTACATTGCACCCAAACCTTCTGACGGACGAATTACCTACAACCGCGCCAAAACAAAAGACCGCCGCGCAGACAAAGCAAAAATATCCATTAAAATCGAACCCGAAGCGCAAAGCATCATAAAAAAATACGCTGGCAGAGAACGGCTATTGAACCTCTGCCAAAAGTACGCCAATGAAAGAGGATTAAATTCCTCCCTCAATAAAGGGCTTAAAACAATAGGTAACACGCTCAATATTCACCGTCTTACTTTTTATGCCGCCCGCCACTCGTGGGCGACCATTGCTGTAAACGACTGCGGCATCCCCAAAAGCGACGTCCACGAGGCGCTGAACCATGTAGACGAAAAAATGAAAATTACCGACGTCTATATCCGAAAAGACTGGTCAAGGATTGACAAAGCAAATCGAGAAGTATTGAATTTCCTTATATAATTTATTTTTGAGATTGTTTAACAAAATTATCTTTAATCTCGCTTTCATAAATATTGATAACTCTATCAGCGAGTACCGCCAAATCTCTTGAGACACTTTGATTTCTTGGAGGAATGCCTTTATGTATTTTAACAATATGAATTTTCGTCATATTATTTTTTACATACTGAATAGCTTCTGCATAGTCATAATCACCGCTTACTAAAATGATTTTATCACATTTTTTCTCTACACTCAATGAAATCATTTTAACAGCTAAGGCTATATCAACCCCTTTTTCTCCTATATATCCCTGTGTGTATGGATTTATTTTAAGAACGCCTTTTTTTACAATTTCTATACTGGTATTCTCCAAACATATTTGGTCGTAGTTAAATTCAATATTAGAAAATCTCGTCTTCTCTTTTTTTAGCCAATCTTCTACAATGGCTATCTCGCGATTTATTCTTTCAAGAATATCTTTTGGAATAGCACTTTTATTATTCTTATAATTTTCGTAATGTGATTTGAATTGTCTTCTAATAATGAATTTCTCAATATGCTGATGAGTATAGTGCGTATCAAGAATCCTTTGAGCCCTGAACCAATAAGCCCTAATCAATTCGTCTTCCGGCTCAAGTAAATGATTAAAAAAATCATTCCATTTTATATCTTTCTCTATTAACGACAAATCTTTTAATGTATAATAAAGATTTTGTCCATCTACTAACACTACTACTCTTTTCATCCTATTTAAATTTAATTAAGAAGCCACCCAAAAGAGTGGCTTCGATTTTAATCAGACATTGCTGTCCATAATAATCCCACCTTGTCGGTGTAGTTTTTTTAGTTTACTTACATATTTAAAATTAACACTATGGTTAATTTCACGCTGCAAAGATAAATATTTTTTATTTAAACACCAAATAATTTTTCTAAAATTCGGAATATTTTTGAGAATTTTGACTTAAAATAATAAAAGTAGTTTTTTCACGGATTACGTTTTTATTTGAATTAGTCATATACCAAGAGAGTATCATTACGCTCAACTTCTTTTATTCTCTCATATTCTTTATAATTCTTCCATTTCGGAAATTCTCCCTTGAAATACGGTTCAAAAAATGCACGGTCTATAATATAACACGTACCGGAAAACTCTATGCCGTCATCAAATTTATAATCTTTAAGCAAAATAACCAAGTAAACATTTTTGTCGCGCCTAATTTCATTGAATTTAAAATAAGAATTATCCTTTTGTAATCTAAAAACAATGTTTTCACAATAAGAAATATTTAGGATAATTTCATTATTAGATTTTAATTCAAAGGCAAGGTCAAGAAAAACGGGTTCCGCGATAATACGATGACTCAGGAGTGTATCTATAAAATCCATTTCTTTTATAGCATAGCCATGTGCTATTTTTGACCACAACTCAGCATCCAAAATTATTGTATTATATCCATTCAATATTGCGTCTTTACCAACTTTATATAATCTTTCCTTAGTTTCTCGCTCCATCTTTTCCAAAAATTCCTTTTCTGAAACTTTTCTATTATGCATTACAATAAAAATAATAAATGCAGCGACAGCTACTACAATTGACATAAAACAGCCAAACTTTTTCATAATTTCTATCTAATTTTAAACTCGCTCGTCGATTTTTCAAAATCGACACATTGACACATTCACATTGAAAGATATCTTTTTATCTTATCTTTTTATTTTATCTTTTTTAAGGTGCTGTAGTTTGTGCTGTGTTTAGGTTGCATTTAAGCTGCGTCTTTGTAAAAAAATAAATTCAATATCATCATTAAGACCGTCTAATTTAACGAGGTACACCTCGGCGCTAATTTGCTTAAGAATTTGCTTAAGAATTTGCTTAAGCAAATTTGTTTATTTACGTTATCTTTTATATCCACTATGGGATGCAAACATCTGCATCTGCGCCCAACTCTTTTTTTATTCCTTATTTAGAATACTTTTGTTTTGCTTTAATTCGGGCTTGCTCTTTTAGCTCTTTTAATCTGACAATTTGAACTATTTTTTTTGAACTTTCATTGATTTCAGCCAATTTTCCATAGTCTAAAATATAGGATATAAGCATCCCTCGTGTATGGTCAGAATAGCGTTTTAAGCCCCATTTTATTTCTAAGTCTGAAAGAATTTTATCGTAATGGTAGCGTGTTAAATATTTTTCACGTTCCGCTATTTCTTTTTTTCGCGACTCAATTATTCTTTTATTGACGTTTTTTGCCGTTATATTAGGGGTATCAGCAACCATTTCGGAGTAATTATTGTATCCAAACATTCGTGCAACTATCATCTTTATATTTGTCTTTTTATACTCGCTTTTGCCAATTATACTACGAGTAGCGCAAAAAGCACAGAACAATGCTATCTGATAGTCTGTTTTATTATGCTCCTTATAGTCCCATATTATATTCGTATTAATGCCACAATAATTTTCTTTTTGATATTGATTATATAACCCCTCACCGTTATGTATTACAGTATCAATATTTCCTATTTTTACGTGTAAAAATTTGCCAGCAGCTCTCATCTGCGTTTCTATGCTATTATAACCCCCTTTCTCTCCCTTTTCGCCGTAGAGAGAATGTTTAGCATGATAATACAATGAATAATCTACTACATCAGATGTAAATTCTTTAATAGGCTTTTCTCCCGATATTAAGCCGCGCAATAATCTAACAGGAACCGAAAAATACCTCGT
>JAIRLT010000074.1 GCA_031259225.1 Prevotellaceae bacterium | reverse complement strand
TCCGGCGACGCCCGAAGTGATGATACAGGGCTGCGACGCGTTGTTCGCGCAGCTTCAACAATCGCCTGTGGGAAAGTCGCACATCAAAAAAGTACAGTCCACCGTGGATAACCGGCAGGCGGAATTGTTGCATCAATATGTCATGGATTACCTGCCCATTTTCCTTGACTCCGCCGGTTATGCCCGCTTAGACAGCTTGCTGCAACAGGAAAATCTGGAAAAATATATGGCGCGCCAATACGTCCAGTTGCTCTCGCCGTGGAGTATGGTTTCGTCGAAATTCATTGCCGCCGACCCGCTGGGTTTGTCGGGAAATATCATGAAAGACCTCTCGGCATTGGAGCCGGACGGGCATTATACGATCTATGACGAACATATTTTTTCGGACGACAAACAATACCTGATAGCATTTATTTCGCCGGTATTCGGCGCCGGGGAGCTTTCCAACAATGAGGCGCTCGTGGAAGAGGTAGAACGCACCATTGCGTTGGCGGAACAACAATACCCCGCATTGGCGGTTTCTTATTTCGGCGGTATTCCCGTAGGCATTTACAATGCCCGGCAAATTAAATCCGACGCATTCCTCGCGATGATGATTACTGCGCTGGTCATCGGGCTGGTCATTATTTTTGCCTTCCGCCGGAAGTCGGCAATCCCGCTGATTCTGCTGCCGGTATTGATGGGCGGGCTTTTTGTGTTGGCGTTGATGTATCTGTTACAGGGCGCTATTTCTACGATTGCTATCGGCGCGGGTTCCGTAATACTGGGCGTGGCGTTGAGTTATTCCATTCATGTGTTTTGCCATTCGCTCCATGCCCAATCGGCGGAGCAAGTCATCCGCGAACTTGCCTACCCGATGACCATCGGCAGCTTTACGACCATCGCCGCCTTTGCCAGCCTCGCTTTTATGCATACGGAAGCGTTGCACGATTTTGGGCTGTTCTCTTGTTTTACATTGCTTGGAACGACCTTGTGTTGCTTGGTTTTTATCCCTCACCTGTTATCTTTCCGGTCGCAACAACCCGGCTGCCTGATGCGCCTGATAGAAAAATGGAATGCCTACCCGTTTGAAAAAAATTACCTGTTCACCGGGTTGGTGGCGCTGGTTTTCGGCATATCGTGCTTTTTCTGCGGAAAAGTAACCTTCAATGCCGATATGGAGCAATTAAGTTATATGCCTGCTTCCCTTGCACAGGCGGAAGAGGTATTGGAACACACTTTCCAGGACAATTATAAAACGGTCTATTTTGTTTCTGTCGGTCGCACGCCCGATGAGGCGCTTGCCCATTACCGGCAGGCGGCGCAAAAATGCCATGCGTTAAAAGAAAAATCACTGATTAAAGAATATTCATCGGCGCATCATCTACTCATTCCCGTAGCCGAACAACAGCGGCGCATTGACCGCTGGAACCGTTACTGGACGCCCGGAAAACGCGCTTTCCTCAAAACAAACCTGCCGGAAGCAGGGAAGAAATACACGTTCAAGGCGCAAAACATCGACGCTTTCCTGCATCGCTTAGACAGGGATTACCAACCGGTGGACTATACGCAACAAGACTTCTTGGACGGTTTTGTTTTGAACGAATGGATAGATTATGCCGGCGGGTTGCCTATGGCGATTATCCAGGCGCAACTGCTCGAAGAAAACAAAGAACAGGTATACCGGGCATTCGGCGAAGACACAAACACCGTCATCCTTGACAAAGCCTATTTTGCCGGCAAACTGTCGGCGTTGGTCAATAATGATTTTAATACGTTGCTGTATATTGTGTCGATCATTGTGTTCCTATCCATCCTAGTATCGTACGGGAGGATAGAGATTGCCGCCGTTACCTTCCTGCCGATGGTGATGAGCTGGGTTATTATTCTGGGGTTGATGGCGCTTTTCGGTATTGAATTTAACGTTATCAATATTATCATCTCTACTTTTATTTTCGGCATCGGGGATGATTTCAGCATTTTTGTGAGCGACGGTTTATTGCTGGAATATAAAACAGGGCAACGAATTTTAACATCCCACAAAACGGCTATTTTCTTTTCGGCATTTGCCGTTACGGCGGGCATGGGCGCTATGATTTTTTCGCAACACCCGGCGTTGTATTCTATTTCCGTCACCTCTGTGATAGGAATGCTGGCGATTATACTTATCGCTTATACCGTGCAGCCGTTCCTTTTCCGGCTCTTCATCACCGGGCGCACGGCGAAGCGGAAATTCCCGCATACGTGGTACAGCTTGCTCATTACGATCATTGCGCTCATTATTTTCGTTACCGGCAGCCTGCTGCTTACGCTAATCAGTTATGTGCTGCTGTTGCTGCCGGTGCCCCGCAAAGCCGGGCAGGCATTCTTCCACCGCTTGTTGTATTATTTCAGTTTCCTGCAAATTTATGCGATGCCCAATGAAAAGAAAGTGCGGCAAAACCCCGCGCACGAAACATTTGAAAAGCCTGCGGTGATTATTGCCAACCATCAATCGGTGATTGATATTTTGCAGACGCTGACATTGTATCCTAAAATTATTATGGTTACCAAAGAATGGGTAAGCCGCTCGCCGCTGTTCGGGAAAGTAGCCCGATTTGCCGGTTTTGTGGACATAACAAAAGGCTATGAACCGGCGGTAGCCCACATCCGGCAATATATGGACGACGGGTATTCGGTGGTGATATTCCCGGAAGGCACGCGCTCGCCCGACTGCAAACTGCAACGGTTTCACAAGGGCGCATTTTATTTGGCGGAAGCGTTGAAAGCCGATATCATACCGGTGTTGCTTCACGGGCACGGGCAAGCCATGTCGAAAGACGATTACCTGTATTTGAAAGACGCTATAATAGCCACGAAAATCCTGCCGCGTATCCCTTACTGCGAGGAGGAAACATACCAGGAGCGGCACAAACGCCTGTCAAGGTTATTCAAAAAGGAACATGCGGCTTTTGCGGAAGAAACAGACCGTGCCGGAAATCCCTACTACCGTTACAAACTAATGAAAAACTACCTCTACAAGGGTCCCGTGCTGGAATGGTATTTGCGGATAAAAGCGGCGATGGAAAAGAATTATACGCTCTTCGAGCAGCTGGTGCCGGCAAAGGCGACCGTGACCGATATCGGCTGCGGATACGGGTTTTTGTCCTGCATGCTGGCATTCCGGTCGGACGAACGGGAAATTACAGGCATTGATTATGACGCGGACAAAATAGCCACCGCACAAAATAATTTCTCCCGAACCGGGCGGCTGCAATTTGTCGCAGCCGATATATCGGAATACGCGCTCCCGCCGTCCGATGTATTTATCCTGAACGACGTGCTGCATTACCTGCCGGAAGAAAAACAATACGGCGTATTGCGGCAATGCGTGCAACAGTTAAACCCCGGCGGGAAAATTATTATCCGAGACGGCGACCG
>JAIRLT010000221.1 GCA_031259225.1 Prevotellaceae bacterium | reverse complement strand
CACTTAACACAGCGTTTCCACCACCCGCCATCATCCGTTGCGCCTTGTCCCCCTTAGGGTTTCATCGTGCAACCTTGAGCGTGGAGAATTAGCCGGCGCGCCAGCCAATTCATAACTCATAATTCATAACTCTTCCTGCGCCGGCTTGAAACCGTAAATCTGTAAATCCATTATCGCGGTTTGCCGAATGATTTTGTATAACCCGAAAAATTTTGTACTTTTGCGCCCTACTAATACATTAAGTTATGTCAAAAACAAATCGTCATTCGCAGGCAGACCCTGAAGAAAAAGTGGAAAAAACATTGAGCAAGGCAGAACAATTTTTGGAAAAATACAAAAATATCCTGCTCTATACATTGGGCGCGTTGGTGTTGGCGGCTGTCGTGTATCTCGGCTATAAGGAACTTTATAAAAAGCCGCTGCATGAAGAAGCGCTGGGGCAAATGTTCCTTGCCGAACAATATTTCCGCGCCGATTCCTTTGCGCTGGCGCTCCACGGCGACGGCAATGCTTACGGGTTCCTCCAGATTGCGGACGAATACGGGAGCAACGCCGGCAAATCGCTGCCGTTTTATATCGGCATTTGCCAGTTGCATTTGGGGCAATACGAGGAAGCGATTGCCTCATTGAAAAAATATGAGGGCAACGATGAAATTACCGCCGCCCGCGCGCTGGCTTGCATCGGCGACGCTTATGCGGAACTCGGCGACCTGCCGTCGGCATACGGTTATTTTACCAAAGCCGCCAACTACCGCGACAACGACTATGCGGCGCGCTACCTGATGAAAGCGGCGCAGATAAGCGAAGAACAGGGGAACACAGCGGATGCCTTGAAACTGTATGAACGGATAAAAATCAACTATGCCCACACGGCGGAAGGTCGCGAGGTAGAAAAATACATCGCCCGGCTGGATCCTGAAAATTAATTGTATCTATGGGAAGAGCTTTTGAATACCGCAAGGAGCGAAAGATGAAACGCTGGGGCAACATGTCGCGCGTGTTTACGCGGCTGGGCAAGGAATTGACCATGGCGGCGAAATCCGGCGGCGGAGACCCTGAAAACAATCCGCGTTTACGTGCCGTTATTCAAACGGCGCGCGCCGAAAATATGCCGAAAGACAATATCGAGCGGGCAATTAAACGCGCAGTGGAAAAAGACCAGGACGATTATAAAGAAGTAGTCTATGAAGGCTACGGACCCCATGGCGTCGCGTTTTTGGTGGAAACCGCTACTGACAATCCCACGCGGACGGTGGCGAATATCCGCAGTTATTTTAATAAACACAACGGCTCGCTGGGCACATCGGGCAGCGTGGAATTTATGTTTGAACGCAAATGTGTATTCAAAATAAAAAACCGCCCGGGGCTTGATATGGATAACCTGGAACTGGAACTTATCGATTTCGGCGTGGACGACGTCTTTGCCGATGGCGATGAAATTATGATTTACGGCGCGTTTGAAGCATACGGCACCATCCAGAAATATATTGAAGAACACCGGCTGGAGTTGATAAGCGGCGGTTTTGAACGTATTCCGGTGGGCGAACTGAAAGACGTAGCGCCGGAACAAAGGACGGAACTGGACAAGTTAATCGAAAAATTTGAAGACGACGACGACGTGCAAAACGTTTACCATACGATGAAATAGCCGCCAACCGTCCCCGCAAACGATAAATCTTAAACCTTATAATTGTATGTTACAAATTTCCCAAAAAGCGCAAATCATGCCGCTGTCGCCGGTGCGCAAGCTGGTTCCCTTTGCGGAAGCCGCAAAAAAACGCGGCGTGAAAGTGTACCACCTCAACATCGGGCAACCCGATGTGGCGTCGCCGGCAGAAGCGCTGGACGCCGTAAAAAACAATAACCTGAAACTGGTGGAATACCCGCATTCGGCGGGGAATGAAAGCTACCGCAGGGGACTGGCGGATTATTATAAAAAGTTGGGTATTGACATTTCGCCCGACGAAATTATTATAACCACCGGCGGCTCCGAAGCCATACAAATCGGCTTCTCGACGTGTTTTAATCCGGGCGACGAGGTGATTGTTATGGAGCCGTTCTACACCAACTATAACGGCATTGCCACCTGGACGGATGTAGCGCTGAAAGCCGTGCCGTGCAGCGTAGAGGACAATTTTGCCATGCCTCCTGTAAGCGAATTTGAAAAAGCGATTACGCCAAAAACGAAAGGCATTGTCATCGTCAATCCGAACAACCCGACGGGCTATTTGTATTCACGCGAAGAGCTGGAACAACTGGCATTGCTGGTGAAGAAGCACAACCTTTATTTGTTTGCCGACGAAGTTTACCGCGAATTTTGTTATACCGACACGCCGCATTTTTCCTGTATGCAATTAAAAGGCATCGAAGAAAACGTGGTGTTGATAGACTCCGTTTCCAAACGCTACAGCCTTTGCGGCGTGCGGATAGGAGCCGTTATCAGCCATAACCGGGAGGTCATGAAAAGCGTGTTGCGCTTTGCACAGGCGCGGTTGTGTTCGCCTGCTTACGGGCAGATTGCGGGCGAGGGCGCGCTGAAAACCCCGGCAAGTTATTTCAAAGGTGTGCGCGACGAATATATTGCCCGCCGCAATTACATGGTGGACGCGCTCAACAAAATGGAAGGCGTCTATTGCCCCATGCCCGAAGGCGCATTCTATACGATTGTGCGGTTGCCGGTGGACGATTGCGATAAATTTGCACAATGGCTGCTGGAAGAGTTCGAATACGAAAAACAAACCGTAATGATTGCCCCGGCAAGCGGGTTCTACGTTACAAAAGGAAAAGGATTAAATGAAGCGCGTATCGCCTACGTTCTTCAAATTGACGATTTAAAAAACGCTATGAAATGCCTGGAGGCGGCATTGCTGCAATATAATAATAAAAATATCCAGTCGGAAAATTAAACTTTTTTAAAAGTTACAGGTCTTATATTCGAATAGATTTTTTCATAGGTTTAGGTTAGGCAGAAGCGGGTAGTTTATGCTACTCGCTTTTGTTTTGTAATTTTTTGAACATCCCCACCCCGCGCACCGGAAACCTTCCGGTTTTTTGGATATTTAATTTTACCACCACCATGAAACCGTTGCGATAGTGAGGATGTAGAGCGCATCACCCTGTATGCTTACTCCTGTACGACGTCCGGAGGGTCGTATGTTCCAGTATTATTTCCTGTACAAACGTTTAGCGCGCTTGCCTTTCCGGCTAATGCGGCAGGGTTTATCCATAACCTTCCGGTATGTTCCGGAGAGTCTCACGGTCTTCCGGCAGTGCGTTAGGATACCCGTTTGAAATTTTTAAATCTTCAAATATTAAAAAAGCGCCCTTAGTAGCAACAAAGAATGAATAGGAACAATACCCTTATTACCTTATTCAACCACGCCGTTTCACCGCGTGCAGGGCATTCACCGCGCGCAGCGAATCCGAGTAATCTGCTTATATCCGCGTAATCAAAAAAAAATCAAAAAATAACTATGAAATACAACACAACCAAAACCGCACAACGTTTTATCGCAGCACTCCTCCCGTTCCCCCTTTGGGGGTCAGGGGGCTTTTTTCTAATTGGCTGCCTGCGCCAGCCAATTTCTAATTTCTGATTTCTAATTTCTGATTGGCTGCCGCGCCAGCCAATTTCTAATTTCTGATTGGCTGACGCACCAGCCAATTTCTAATTTCTGATTTCTAATTTCTGATTGGCTGCCGCGCCAGCCAATTAGTCACATTAGCACATTAGTCACATTAGCACATTAGTCACATTAAACAATTAATCACATTAGCACATTAATCACATTAGCACATTAGTCACATTCAGTAATTACACGCCGTCTGCCGCTTGCTTGCGCGATAATATCTTTATAACGCTTCATAATAGCGTTCAGGGCTGCCAGAAACTCCTTGTTGGTACCGGGACCTTGCACCTGTACCAATGCTTCCAGCAGGTTGAGTATAGCGCGGAAATTTTTATCTACCTCTTTACGGATAGCTGCCATTTGCAGGTTCGGGCGGCGTGCTGTTTCTTCGTAGCGCGCTACCATTAACGCCTTGAAACAATCATTTGCCTGCGCCAGTTGCGCCAGCCATTCGTCCAAGCCCAGGATGGTGACCGGCACAAAGTTTTCCGGTTTCAGCAGTTCCCGGTGCAAATCTTCCAGGGCGGCGCTTTTCTCGTCATAGGATTTATAGGTGATGTTGCCATAATAATCCAGGATAATTTTGATTTTCCGTGCCGCATCGCGTTTGGCGTCGTCGAAATGGAGCAGGCTGGACTTGCCAATGTTACGCAACCCGCGGAACAAGCGGTCGCGTTCCCGTTCGGCTTTAATAATCTCATATGTCCGGGCGCTTTTGCGGATTTGGTCAAGCGCTTGCACCTCCTCATCGAATAACGGTTTATAGATGGCGTAACGTGCGGCGATACCCAACGCTTCGGGCGTAAACTGTTCCACCTTGCTGTTAAAGGAGGTGTGGAACTCGACATGCGCTTCGTTGCGCAAGTTCTCATAAGAAAAACGGGTAATTATTTTCATACATATAGGGGGTATAAACGGTTTTAAAATCATTATCCGGCTTGCCGCAGTTACTGGAAATGATAGAATAAATATTTTGTTACATTCAGTAATTACTGGAAATGATAAAATATTTATTTTATCATATTCAGTAATTACTGGAAATATAAAAATATTTATTTTATTATATCCAGCAGTTACTGGAAATATAAAAATATTTATTCTTTCATTACCAGTAGCCGTTGCAAAGGTACGGAATATTTTTGAATGATGATATACTAATGGGATAAATGGTGCGGGGGTCGTCCGGTAATTACAGGTATGCCCGTTTCCGCCATCCGGCAAATATTGCGCCGGCGAACAGGATGAGCAGTAGCGGCGCGATAGTGTTTACGGCTATCCACAGCGAACGTTGCGGGAAGGTTTTCGCCCTGTCGAGGAGGCGCATCGTCCATTCGCGGGGGCGGATTTGCAGGGTGTTTTCGTCGTCAAGCAGGTAGTACATGCAATTCTTTACAAAATTGCGGTTGCCGAACTGTACATTCATGTAGCGGTCGAAGCCCAGGGGGAAAATACGTGTGCCGTCGGCGCGGCGTACGACGTCGTTGCGGATAATGTCGCCGTCGGCGACGACAATCATTTTCGCCGGCGCGCCGGTTTCCCTGAACGTAAAGGGCTGCCGGAGGCGGTAGTGTTGCAGCGGGCGGTTCAGGAACGCCGAAGTGAAGGTTCCTTCGAGCATGACCGCCACAGGTAAAAACGGTTGGGCGAAAGCCGCCGGGTCGGGGCGTTGCGCCGTCTGCGAAAGGCTCACCAGCGCCGGGACAGCTTGCGTGCGGCTGTATTCCGAAGAGTACAGTATATTCTTTTTTGTTACCGCCGGGTTCTTCCCGACCGTGTCAATGGCGCTTGGATACTTTGAGAGTATCAGGTTCAAGCCGCGCGTAAGGATATTGTCCGGCGGCGGTACCAGCAGGGGGTAATAGGTCCAGGGCGCCGGTTTGAAGTCGGCGGTTTGCCCGGGAGGGGCAATGTTTACAGGCAGCATGGCGCATTGCAGGTCTTGGATAATCGTGGGGTTGATACGGACGCCGTAACGGAATAACTGGTCGTCCAGTCCGTGCGTACAGGCAAACGCGAGGGTGTTAAGACCGTTCGCGAGGCTGTCGTGGTGCACCTCCACGGCGTCGAGGAACCAAGCTACGCGTCCGCCGCGCATGATGTACTGGTCTAACGCGAGCTTGTCGGCGTCGCTCCATGGTTTGGCAGGTCTTGCTATCACGACGGCAGCGTAGGGGTCAAGCGCATGGATGTCCCCGTTAATTTCCAGCCGGTCGAGGCGTGCAAAGGGCGATAATTCCCGGCAGATATCGCCGGTTTCGTATTCGTCCAGTTCGCCGTGCCCTTCCACAAAGGCGATATGCGGCAGGTCTTTCCGCGTAATGCGTGCAATGGCGCCGGTCAGGGCGGGTTCCACGTTTTGTTGCGCCATCAATAAACTTTCGTCGGCGTTGGCGCCGGAATTATCCTGCAAAAAATTCACTGCTATTTCGCGCGTGCGGGCAGTGGTATCAAGGGTTTGGGTATATACCACCAGTGCGCCGGGGAATACGGTGCGTTCCAGCCGCCCGCCGCCGGGAGTCCGTTCTTCTTCCGTCACCGGCGCCAGTCCGCGCGCCTGTAGGGAGGCATATAGCTGCGGCAGTTCGCTGGGGCTGGTTTCCGCCACCGCGTCCACAAATTCGTAACGCAGGCGCATACCGGCATGTACTTTCAATTCTTCGAGCGTTTCCTTAATGGTGGCGCGCAGTTTTTTCAATGGCAGCGACAGGTTGCCGTCGAGGAAAACATATACCTGAACCGTATTATCCAATTGCCGCATCACGTGTTTCGAGGCGTCCGACAGGGTATAGCGGCGGTCGCCGGTAAGGTCGATACGGAAGAGGAAAGGCTGCGACAGGCTGTTGAGCGCGATCAACAGCGCGACCATGCCAAAGAATTTAGCTATCGCGCGAGTTCTTTTTGTTGTAAGGATGTTTACCATTTCCGCGCCTCCAGTTTTAGCCGCGCCGCTTCCGTGAAAAGTACAATCAGGCTTGCGAAATAGAGTATATCGCGCAGGTCAATCACGCCGCGGCTGAGCGACTGGTAATGCCCGTTGATACCGAACAGCAGCAACTGTTCGGCAGCCTGCGGGAACAGCGCCGCCAGCCCGTCAAATCCCATGTAAAAGAAAAAGCAGCCGGCAGCCGCCACAATGAACGAAATAATTTGGTTGCCGGTAAGCGACGAGGCAAATACCCCGATAGCCGCATAGCCGGCTGCCAGCAGGAGCAAGCCAATGTAAGAGCCCCAAGTGCCGCCGGCGTCAATATTGCCCACCGGGTTTCCCAGCAGGTATATGCTGATGTAATAAATAAGGGTAGGTAGCAGCGCCAGCCACGCTACCACCGTAGCGGCGAAATATTTTCCTAAAATCAATTGCCGTTCGGTAACCGGTTGCGAAAGGAGCAATTCAATCGTACCCGCTTTTTTTTCATCCGCCACCGTGCGCATGGTAACAGCGGGCAGGAGGAATAAAAACAGCCATGGCGCCAGCTCGAACAATCCGCCAAGCGTAGCGAAACCGCCGTCGAGGATATTCATCCCGCCCGCGCCAATCCACAGGAACCAGGCATTGACGGCTAAAAAAACGCCTATCGCGAGGTAGCCGGTAAGCGACGAGAAGAAAGCGTTTAATTCTTTTAGAAAGATACGGGACATAATTTTTCCTCCACAGGTGACGCCGGGTTATTTGGACGGTTTGATGATTTTAATCCTGGCATATTGTAATAATAATGTTTTGCGCCCGTAGCCGTCAAAATCGACAATGGCTTTGGCGCCGGGCATGACGCCTTCAACGGCTGCTACCTTGCCTTTGCCGAAGCGGTCGTGTTCTATGAGCATGCCGGCAGCCAGCCCCAGCGGGTCGCCGGGGGTAGCGCCCGCTGTCCCGCGCAGGGCAGCGGCATGAACGGGTTTCAGGACGGTACGTACCGGAGTTTTGCGTCCGGGTATCCGGGTAAATGCGCCTTTTTCATCCGGGAGCCTGCCTGTGGCTGTTTCCCCGAATACCGGTTCATTGAAATAGCTTTCGTCAATTTCCCGCAGGAAACGGCTGGGACGGTTCGAAACCGTTTCGCCCCAGCGGTAACGCGTCTTCGAAAAGGAAATAGTAACGCGCCGCTTGGCACGTGTGAGCGCCACATAAAATAACCGGCGTTCTTCTTCCAGCGCTTCGATGGAATCTACGGAAAGCCCGCTGGGGAAGAGCGCTTCTTCCATGCCGGTAATATAAACGTAGGAAAACTCCAGCCCTTTTGCCGAGTGCACCGTCATCAGCGTTATTTTATTGCGGTCTTCTTCCTTTTCGTTGTCCATATCGGTAAGTAAAGACACGTTTTCGAGGTACTGCCGGACGGTTATCAAGCGGTTTTCCTCGTCGGGGCTGGCGTTGTCGGGGTTATCGCAAAATCCTTTGATGCTGTTCAAGAGTTCTTCCACATATTCCAACCGTGTGATGTTTTCCATGCTGTTCGTTTCTTTGAGTTCGGCGATGTAGCCCGACCGCCTGGCGACTTCCGTAGCCAGTTCGTGTGCATCAACCGCGAACTGCAATGACGACAATTCGGCAATCAAGGCGCAAAAAGCCTGCAATTTTTGTGATATCTGGGTGCGCAACCCGATAGTTGCGGGCGGCAGGGAAAGGAATGTTTCATACATGCTCTTCCCTTCCGCAGCGGCAGCGGCTTGCAGGTGTTCGAGGCTCGTTGTGCCGATACCGCGCGACGGCGCCTGCACGGCGCGCTGGAAAGCCTCGTCGTCGTTCGGATTAACAATCAAACGCAGGTACGCCAGCAGGTCTTTGACTTCGGCGCGCTGGTAAAAAGACATGCCGCCGTAAATTTTATACGGCAGGTTCCTTTTGCGCATGGCTTCTTCAAAGAGGCGCGATTGCGCATTGGTGCGGTAAAGTATGGCTATTTCGTTATACGACGTCTGTTTATGGTAGACCGTATCGAAAATCGACGAAGCCACCATAAAACTTTCTTCCTGCTCGGTGAAAGCGCTCAATACGTTTATCGGTTCGCCGGTTTCGGCGCGCGAGAAACACTTTTTGCGCAATTGCCGGCTGTTTTTTTCTATCAAACTGTTCGCCGCATTGACGATGGTTTGCGTAGAGCGGTAATTCTCTTCGAGCCGGTATTCCCGGTAGCCGGGATAGTCGTTCCGGAAATTCAAAATATTTTCGATACGCGCGCCGCGGAAAGCATAAATACTTTGCGCATCGTCGCCCACCACGCAAATATTATGGTGCGGCTGCGCCAGTTTTTTCACGATTAAATACTGCGCATAGTTGGTATCCTGGTACTCGTCCACCAGAATATACCGGAACAACGAACTGTAATGCGCCAAGGCTTCGGGGAAATCGCGGAACAGCACATTGGTGTTGAGCAACAAGTCGTCGAAATCCATAGCCCCCGCCAGTTTGCATTTACGTTCATACAGCATGTAAATATCCCCTATGCGCGGCATACGGCTGGCTGCGTCGGTAGCGGTGATTTGCATATTGCCGGCATATTCGCGGGCGCGTATCAAATTATTTTTCGCTACGGAAATACGCCCGGAAACGCTGCCGGGTTTATACATTTTTTCGTCAAGGCTCAATTCTTTGATGCAGGCTTTAACCAAATTCCTGCTGTCGCCGGCGTCGTAGATGGTGAACGACTGGGGATAGCCCAGCCGTTCCGCTTCGCTGCGCAGGATACGCGCAAAAATAGCGTGGAACGTGCCCATCCACAACCGTCGCGCCACGTCCGCACCAACCAGTGCGCCGATACGTTCTTTCATTTCGCGCGCCGCTTTATTGGTAAACGTAAGCGCCAGCACGTGTTGCGGGCGCACATCCTGTTGCAGGAGATAAGCAATGCGGTAGGTCAGTACGCGCGTTTTTCCGGATCCGGCGCCGGCAATAATCAGGGAGGGCTGTTGATAGTTTATCACCGCTTCGCGCTGTACCTCGCTTAATTCATCTAAAAAATTCATTGTCTTTATAAAAATGGAGTACAAATTTACATGAAAAAATTGGATTTTTGATGAGGGATAGGTTTAAAAGGTGTAATTCAAATTGTCGCATCGTCGTTGCTTCGGGCTTCGCCCTCACAATGACGAGCGTCCGCCCCGTTAGGGGCGGGATGTTGGTAGGAAAAACGCGCTCCCCAGCCTTTCGCGCGGAGCAATGCCGGTGCATAGCAAAACGCCTCTGCTCCGCGCGAGGTGTAGGATATTCCGCCTTGCATCTACCAACATACAGCCCCTAACGGGGCTTTTCGCTTGATACAATTACGCAGGCTGGCGCGCGTGGTGCGCCAGCCCAATTAGTCACATTAGCACATTAAACAATTAGTCACATTATGTATTTTTGTCCCCAACCTGTGGCAGGGCATTATTTTCAAAGCAGCGACATCTGCACGGCTTCCCCGTTGCGGTGTCCGGCGGGTTGTTCGGGTGCGGTCTTTGGAGGGGGGCGATGATATGAAAAATACTTTATTGACCGCTCAGCGCCTGTAGCCGTGCAAACAATACTTCCAAATATAAAGGAAGCGTCGTGTCGTGGTCACCACCGGGCTGTACGTA
>JAIRLT010000217.1 GCA_031259225.1 Prevotellaceae bacterium | reverse complement strand
TTGTTTTTTCAGGATTACGCGGATTTAGGCGGATTACGCTGAGGTACGAATTACGCGGATTTAGACGGATTACGCGGATGCGCTGCGCGCTCAGAGTTGAAAATTGAAAGTTGCGCGGTAGCCAATTATGAATTATGAGTTATGAGTTATGAATTAGGCGGGCGCAGGCTAATGTGCTAATGTGAAAATGTGCTAATGTGACTAATTAGGCTGGCGCGGCAGCCCAATTAGAAATTAGAAATCAGAAATTGGGAATTGTGCGGGGGCGGCAGCATTCTCCATTCTCCACTCTCCACTCTCCATTGAGTCGTCATTCCGACCGGAGCACGCGAAGAATGAGCGTGCGGAGTGGAGGGATCTGCTGCATTATGCACCTGCTGCTTTGCATCACCCTGCATTTGGGAACAGATCCCTCCGCTACGCGGCTCGTGCCTCGCCGCTCCGGTCGGAATGACGGCGTTGTGGGGCAGTAGGCAGTGCTGGCGCGCCAGCCGACTTATGACTTACGACTTACGACTTACGACTAAAAGCCGGGTGCAAAAAAGAACTGTCGGTAAGGAAACTTGCCGGCGGTTTTTTTGAAATATTTGAAATTTTGAATTTTGAAATCGTTAAATTTCTTGTTCCTGTAAAATTTCCCATTCATACATTGCCTGTTCGAGCGCTCTTTTTTCCCGCTCGTAGCGTTGGTAGAAATCGTCGTAGAGGAGTTGCGCGTCCGGTTGGGCTAATTGCGCATCCATTGCGGCAATGGCTTGCTCGTGTTGCTGGATGCGCGCTTCGGTTTTTTCTATTTCGTTTTTTAATTTCCGCAGTTGGCGTTCCTGCGCTTTTTTTTCCTCGTAACTTTTTGCCGGTTCTTTCGGCGTGGTGGCGGCTTTGGGCGTTTCCGGCACGGCTTTGCGTTCTATTTCTTTCAAATTTTCTATTTTGCGACGTTGCAGGAAATCATTGATGCCGCCCAAATATTCTTTCACGCGCCCGTCGCGGAATTCATAGACTTTGGACACCAAGCCGTCTAAGAACTCGCGGTCGTGCGACACTACCAGCAGCGTGCCGTCGTAATTCATCAGGGCGTTTTTCAGCACATCTTTCGAGCGCATGTCCATATGGTTGGTCGGTTCGTCGAGGGCAAGGAAATTGTAGGGTTGCAGCATCAGTTTCGCCATGGCAAGGCGCGAGCGTTCGCCGCCGCTCAAGACCTGCACTTTCTTGTCCACGTCGTCGCCGCGGAAGAGGAATGCGCCCAATATATCGCGCAGTCTGGCGCGGACGTCGCCCACCGCTACTTTGTCGAGCGTCTCAAGGACGGTGATTTTGTTGTCCATTATCTCGTCCTGGTTTTGCGCGTAGTAGCCGATATGCACATTGTGACCGGTGTGGATGTTACCCGTTTCATAAGGCAAATTCCCGGTCACCATGCGCAGCATCGTGGTTTTTCCTTCGCCGTTGCGCCCGACAAAAGCTACTTTTTCGCCGCGTTCAACCGTAATATTTGCACCGGAAAAGACCGTTTGTTCGCCGTAGCGTTTGCCGGCGTCCTTCACCGTAAGCGCCACTTGCCCCGAGCGCGGTGCGGGCGGGAATTTGATGTGCAGCGTGCGGGTATCTTCATCGTCAATCTCAATACGCTCCACCTTTTCCAGTTGTTTGATGCGTGACTGTACCTGATTGGATTTGGTCGCCTTGTAGCGGAAGCGCTCAATAAATTCCTCGGTTTTTTCAATCATGCGTTGCTGGTTTTCGTAGGCTGCCATTTGTTGTTCACGCCGCTCGCGCCGCAACACCACGTATTTGGAATAATTCACTTTATAGTCGTATGCTTTGCCCAGCAACAGTTCTATGGTACGGTTGGTTACATTGTCGAGGAATGCGCGGTCGTGCGAAATGAGTGTCAATGCGCCGTTGTACTCTTTCAAATAATCTTCCAGCCATTGGATGGACTCGATGTCGAGGTGATTGGTCGGTTCGTCGAGCAGGAGTAGTTGCGGGCGTTGCAGCAGGATTTTTGCAAGTTCGATACGCATGCGCCAGCCGCCGCTAAATTCCGAGGTAGCGCGCGGGAAGTCGCTACGCTTAAAACCCAGTCCTGCCAAGGTTTTTTCGGCTTCGCCTTCCTGGTTATCGCCGCCGAGCAGGTGGTAATGGTCGCTGGTTTCGTTCAATTGTTCGATTAACTTATGGTAGCCTTCCGACTCATAGTCGGTGCGGGACGCCAGTTCCTGCGTGATACGGTCGATGCGGTTTTGCAATTCGTGCAGGTAGGCGAAAGCCTGCAAGGTTTCTTCCAGTACCGTGCGCCCGTCAGCCACTGCCATTTGTTGCGGCAGGTAGCCAATCGTGTAATCGGCAGGAACAACCACCTGCCCCGCAGTGGGCGTTTGTTTTCCGGTTAAAATTTTCAACAGGGTTGATTTTCCCGCGCCATTCTTCCCCACCAGCCCGATGCGGTCGCGCGGGTTAATGGCAAACGATACATTATCGAGCAAAGTGTAACCGCTAAATTCTACAGTAATATTATTTACAGAAACCATCTTTTAAAAATTATGAATTATGGATTATGAATTGGCTGGCGCAAATTAATGGTTAATGGTTAATGGTTAGTGCTGGCGCACCAGCCTTTTTAGTTGAACGTTAGCCGGCGCGCCAGCCACATTTTCACATCTCCACATCATCACATCTCCACTGGTAAAATAAATATAAAACGTTTTTTACAAATGTACGAAAAAATTATACATACTATCACGCCATAGTCACATTGGGAAATTGGCTTGTCAGCCGTGCCCTGTTTTCCGGAATTTTATTATCTTTGCAGTGACACAACCTGTGTCCTCTTTTTTCTATTAAATCAAATAAGCGATGAAAGAATACCGTCCATATACGCTGCATAATTACCGTACCATTCCGCAAATAGCGGCGTTGCCCAAAGAACTGGGTGACGAAATCGACATCGTGGGGCGTGTGTTGCCTTTCAAGACCAATAATTATGTGGTCGAAGAATTGATTGACTGGCGCGAAGTGGAAACCGACCCGCTCTTTACGCTGAACTTCCCGCGCCGCGGCATGCTCGACAGCCGGCATTATACCGCAGTGGAAAAATTGGTGGCGCAGCAAGCCCCCCAACACTTGCTGAACGCCAAAATCCAGCAAATCCGGTTATCGCTGAACCCCAATCCGGCGGGGCAGGAACATAATGTGCCTTATTTGGGCGAAATAAAACTGCGCGGCATCCAGCATAAATATCCCGAAACCATTTTATTTTTCCCCAGCCATGGGCAAACGTGCCATGCTTACTGTACCTTTTGTTTCCGCTGGCCGCAGTTTTCCGGCATGAGCGGCTTGAAATTCGCCATGAAAGAAACCGATTTACTGCTGCGCTACCTCCGCATGCACCACGAAGTAACGGATATCCTCTTCACCGGCGGCGACCCCATGGTGATGCAGGCAGAAAAACTGTCGGCTTACATCCTGCCGCTACTGTCGCCGGAATTTGCGCACATCCATACCATCCGCATCGGCACAAAATCACTTGCCTACTGGCCTTACCGCTACCTCACAGACAACGACAGCGACGATCTCCTGCGCCTGTTTGACCACATCGTACGCTCCGGGAAAAACTTATCGGTGCAAGCGCATTTCAATCATCCCCGCGAACTCTCGACGGATAGCGTGCAACGGGCTATTGCGCGGATACGCAGCACGGGGGTACAAATCCGCACCCAGTCGCCGGTGATGCGGCACATCAACGATAATCCCGACCTGTGGTGCGAAATGTGGCGCAAACAGGTAGACCTGAATTGCATTCCTTACTATATGTTCGTGGCGCGCGACACGGGCGCCAAACATTATTTTGAATTACCGTTGGAACGTTGCTGGAATATTTTCCGCCGCGCCTACCGGAAAGTCAGCGGCGTGTGCCGTACGGTGCGTGGTCCCAGCATGAGCGACCATCCGGGAAAAATACAACTGTTGGGCATACAGGAAGTGAAAGGCGAAAAAATATTTGTGCTGCGCTTCCTGCAAGCCCGCAATCCGGCATGGGTGGACATTCCTTTCTTCGCCGCCTACGACCCGAAAGCCACGTGGTTCAACCAGCTTAAACCGGCTTTCGGGGAAGAAAAGTTCTTTTTTGAAAAAAATCAAAAACCGGTAATCACAAAACCCTTCTTATTTGAATAAAAAATCGTACTTTTGCAAAAAACTAATAATAATTTTTTATGAAAACATCTTTTTTCTTAGCCGGACTCCTGTTTTTGGCAGCCGGTTGCCATCAAAACAGCCGTTTTGATACGACATTCAACATCGTTCCCCAACCTGTCGAACTGACCCCGCAAGAAGGGACTTTTACGATAGATGAAAACACTGCGCTGGCGTTTCAACGTATGGGAGGCAACGCGCTTCCGGTGATGGAATATATCAAAGAATATTTTCCAAAATATTTTGGGAAACAGCTTCCGGTAACCGCAGATGCAGAAAAATTCATCGTATTTGCGCTCAATGAAACGCCGGACGCCGCACTGGAAACAGAAGGATATAAATTAATGGTTACGGAAAATAACATCACGGTTTATGCCAATGCACCGGCGGGGTTGGTGTATGGACTGCAAACACTGTACCAGTTGGCGCCTGCCGACAGTATCGAAAACAATTCGGGGCAAATCGTCCTTCCGGCGGTTACCATTGTGGATTACCCGCGCTTTGAATGGCGGGGCAGCCACCGCGATGTGTCGCGTCATTTCTTTGACGTAGCGCATATCAAAAAGCACTTGGACTTAATGGCATTGTATAAATTGAATAAATTCCACTGGCACCTGACGGACGACCACGGCTGGCGGCTTGAAATTGATAAATACCCGAAGCTAACGGAAATCGGTGCATGGAGCGTGGACAGGACTAATGTGGCATGGCGCGAAGGCGAGCCGCCGAAAGAAGGTGAACCGGCAACTTATGGCGGGTTTTATACGAAAGAAGAAGTCCGCGATGTGATAGCTTATGCAGCGCAACGCGGGATTGAAGTCATTCCCGAAATAGAAATTCCCGGACATTGCTCCGAAATACTGGCGGCATATCCCGAATTTGCCTGCGATGATTTTCCGTATTATGTGCAAATAGGACCTTACTGGCCGCCCAAAGCTATCCTCTGCGGCGGGAATGACGCGGTAATGGTATTCTTAAAAGAAGTATTGGACGAAGTAGTGGATCTGTTCCCTTCAAAATACGTTCATATTGGCGGCGACGAAGCGTTCAAAGACAATTGGAAAGTATGTCCGAAATGCCAAAAACGAATTAAAGATTTACAGTTGCAAAACGAAGAAGAATTGCAAAGCTGGATGATACGCGAAGTCGAAAAACACTTAATCGCCAAAGGAAAAACCATTATCGGTTGGGATGAAATACTGGAAGGCGGCGTAACGCCCAGCGCCATTATCATGTCGTGGCGCGGCGAAAAAGGCGGCATTGAAGCTGCCCGGCATGGCAACTATGTTATCATGACGCCCAATACTTATTGCTATTTTGACTACTACCAAGCCGACGCAGCAACCGAACCGGTAGCCATTGGCGG
>JAIRLT010000187.1 GCA_031259225.1 Prevotellaceae bacterium | reverse complement strand
CGTCGCCGGCGATGTAGTTACCGGCGCGGGCAACGCTTCGGGCGGCGATGGTATAGTTGCCGGCGGGTAAAAAGTAACTTAGCCGGGGGCCTACAAATTGAACGTTAAGAAACTCGTTGAGACTGCCGAATTTCAGCGTAAAGATACGGGTTGTGGCTTCCTTCGCCATATCCTGCGACACCAAGCCGCTGAGCGTATAGCTTTCCGGCGCGGGATATTTTCCGCTCAGCGGATCAATAGCCTCTTCTTCGCAGGCTGTAAACAGCATCAACCCCGCCATAATAGCTGTACTAAGGTATAATTTCATCTTTTTCATTTTGTCTTTATTTTTGTTGTTTGTTTTTAGCATGTATTAAAATTAGTTTAACAATACGCCGATTTGTTCCAGCGCTGTTTGCAATGAAGCTTGCCAGAAAGTCCAGTCATGCCCGCCGGGGCGGTAAATCCATTCGTGCGGAATATTTTTAGCTTCCAATGCCAAATGGATTTTTTCGGGATGGTCATTCACTACGAAATCGTTTTCCCCTGCGTCGATGGTGAGCGCCGGCAAGCCTGCGCCGCTGTGTTGGCTAATCAGGCGCGTGATGTCGCCGTTCAAGTCCACAGGGCTCATGGAGAACGCCAAGGCAAACTTCTCAGGATATTTCAGGGCATGATACAGCGTACCGTAACCGCCCATGGACAAGCCGGCAATAAACCGGCTACCCCGGTCGTTGATAGTCCTGTACCGGCTTTCGATATACGGTATCAATTCCTGTTGGAAATACTGCTCGTAGTTGCCCGTGTAGAAAGTAACCTGCGCATCGGGCATGACTACAATCAGCTCCGGCACGACGTTGTTCTTGACGGCTTGCTGCACCCATGTGGCGGCGTTGCCTGCGGTTATCCACTGAGTGTTGTTGCCGCCCATGCCGTGCAGCAGGTACAATACCGGATAGCTTTTGTCTGCTTCCAGATTGTAGCTGCCGGGCAGGATGAGGTTGAACTTCATGGATTGCGACATATAGCTGCTCGCGATGGTTTGGTTGGACAGGACAGCCACGTTACCGGTAATGATAGACGGAACTTTCTTGTCGTCCTCGCAACCGCTTGTAACAGCCAGCGCCAATATCGTAATGAGGATATGAAGATACCGTTTCATTATTACCATTTCGGGTTTTGGTCAATATTCGGGTTGAGCGCAATTTCTTTGCCCGGTATGGGTAACAACTCGTGTTTACCGGTTTTGAAGCCGTACACCGTGTTGGTGTATTCTACCGTAGCATTTGTTCCGTTGAATTGGCGCACTTCTTTTCCCTGTTCACCCAGCACCGCAGGCGCATCGCCCCAACGCACCAAGTCTTGAAAACGTACGCTCTCAGCACAAAGCTCCAAGCGTTTTTCCGTTTTTACGTCGTCCATCGTTACCGAGCTTTTGGGCGATAGCCCGGCGCGGGAACGTACCTCATTGATATAATTTGCCGCCTGCGAGCCGCCGCCTTTCACGTGCGCTTCGGCTGCCAGCAGCAGTACTTCTGCGTAACGCATAACGCGGTAATTGCTCCCTTGGAAAATCCGGAATCCGGTAATTTCTATAACGCTTTCGCTTTTCAATATGCGGTTTTTCCAAAAAAAGTACCCCTCGTTGCCATGCAATGCTTTTCCACTTCCTACACCAATACCCATATCGTTTTTCAGTTGGTCGTGCGTTTTCATGGTTTGATTGAGGCGTGTACCATCCGCTCCCTCGTGGGCGACAAAGGCGTCGTAAAGCGCTTTGGTAGGGCTGAAAAAGCCGTAGCCGGCATCGGTAGCCAAATCGCTATAAGCCGGTTCCAGCCCGTTCAGGTCGAGCTGGTCAAAACGCCACCCCACCATTATAGGCACCATAGAAAAAGTCGGATTGCTGGGGTCGAACCGGACTTGCGTTTCCAGTATGGATTCACAGCCGTTGTTGGTTGTCATTCTAAGGACGTCGCCGTAATCGCCGCGATACAAGTCATATTTGCCGGAGTTGATAACCAAATCAAGGGTGCTTATTGCATCCGCCCATTTTTCTTGAAACACGTAGGCTTTTCCCAAATAAGCCTGCGCAGTTTCTTTGGTAATGCGAATGCCTGTTTCCGAGTCGTCCTTACCGGTTTTTGAGGGTAACGTACCGGAGTTGATGGCTTCCGTAAGGTCTTGCTCTATCAACGCCCATGTAGTAGCAGGGGCGCTGTTGAACATTCGATATTCGGACGGCAAAAGCACATGATCTACGGCAGGCGCGTTGCCCCACAGCGTAACCAGTTCGAAATGCGCCCAAGCCCTGAAGAACTTGGCTTCCGCAATCACGCGCCGTTTCACGTCGCTATCGTCCGGCAAGTTGTCAAGCACCAAGTTGGCATTGTAAATAATGGAATAGAGGGAGGTATATACCCCTTCTACCATACCGTGTTCCGTTCCGAACGTATATTCGTTCAGATAATGTGTCTCGGCATTGTCGCCCCGATTCTGTCCGCCGCACCATACGTCGTCCGACAAAGCGTTTTTCAGCATATACCAATTAAAGTAGCCTTCCGACCATGCCGCATAAATAGCGGCAGCGGCTTGTAAGGCGTCGTTGTCTGTTTTATAGAAAACATCCATACCGCCAATATTACCGTGTTTCGGTATATCGAGATTCTGTTCGCAAGCTGCCAGTCCCAAGGCCAACAGTATCATTGTAATATATTTTAATTTCATTATTATAATAATTTTAATAGTTAAAATTCAATGTTTACGCCAAACACTATCTTTTTAGAGGTGGGATAGGAGCCTTTATCCACGCCCATAGCAGAGATAGCTGCACCGGCAGACGCTTCGGGGTCGAAGCCGGGATAGGAAGTAAAGGTGAAGAAATCGTCAAGCGATACATAAGCCCGCAAGTTGCCGACAAAGGCTTTTTGCAGCCATGCTTTGGGCAGCGTATAGCCCAGTTGGATTTGTTTCACCTTGAAGAACGATCCATCGAATACCATCGCGTCGCTCACCAGATACTGGTCTAAATAGTTTGCGGCGGCGCGAGGCTTGGAAGCGTTGGTATTGTCAGGCGTCCATCGTCCGTCGTAGAACACCTCTTTCAGCTTGTTGCCTGCCGGATAGTCGGCGCGGGTAATACAGTTGAATATATGGTTACCGCTTGATCCTGTGCCGAACACTACAAGGTCAATCCCTTTCCATGCAGCAGTTAAGGTAATTCCATACAGAAGGTCGGGGATGGCGTCCCCTATTTCTACTTTATCATCTTCGTTAATGATACCGTCGGGTACAATATCTTCAAACACAGGGTCGCCGGTGGCAGCATCAATACCTTTGAGCTTATACCCGCGAAAGTAGTACACCGGATAACCTTTTTCGAAGAAAGTAATCGTAGAAGTGTGGAAGTTCGTACCGCTAAGCCGTGTTAGCGACTCATGCAGGTAGGTTACTTTGTTGTTGAGCGTGGAGAGGTTGCCGCTAACGCCGTATTTGAAATCGCCGATTTGGTCGCGCCAGCCCAATTCAAACTCAAACCCTTTGTTTTCCACATCTCCGGCATTGATAGCCGAGGCCGTGCCGCCTATTTCCAGCGAGGGAGTAGCGCCGTTCACCAACAAGTCGCGGGTATGTTTTTGGTAATAATCCACACTCACCGACAGGCGGTTTTTCAGGAAGCGAGCATCCACGCCAATGTCGAATTGTTCCGAGGTTTCCCATTTCAGGTCGGGGTTACCCATCGTTTGCGGGCGTGCGCCGGCGATGTATTCGTTGCCGGCTACAAAAGGATATATTCCCGCGCTTGCCATATCGGTACTGTAGACATAACCGCCCAATGGAGCCAGCGAGCCGTTTTGTCCCCAACTGCCGCGTAATTTCAACTGCGAGAGCCACGAGTCGGCGCTTTCCATAAAGGCTTCACGCGAAATATCCCAACCGGCGGAAGCAGAAGGAAAGTATCCCCAACGGTTGGTGCCGGGCAGGTAGGCAAGGTCGGCCGCATCGGCGCGGATAGAGGCTTGTACAAAGTATTTGTTGGCGTAGTTGTAGCCCGCGCGTCCGAAATACGATCAGTTGGCGGTCCGGGTTTCTTCGCCGTTTACACT
>JAIRLT010000153.1 GCA_031259225.1 Prevotellaceae bacterium | reverse complement strand
TTTTGGTTAATCTTTATACGGTAATCGGACATTATTCATGTCCATTTTTCTAAACTCCCGTTCCGGCGTGGCTATTGGCTCGCCGGTAATGGTAAGGTTCTTCACCCCGACAATTAAAGATGATCAAAGATTGTCAACAACAGTCAAAGATTGTCAAAACGCATGGAAATATTAGCTTCCATGCGTTTTTTTATTATTTTTGACAATAAAAAGATTGTCGAAAAATATCAAAGAATGTCATTTTTTTGATACCAATTTACTACCTTTGTGATATAAAACTCAAAAATTATAAACAAATGAAAAAAGTTATTACTATCCTTTTTGTTGCTACGTTATTAGTGGCAAGTAGCCGGCAAGCCGTTGCGCTGGAGCCGGAGCAAACGACGAACAAACCGTTTGTAGAATTATTTGAAAACGTTGTCCCGGCAACGATGACGGACAATGTATTTAAGCTGGTCGGCGAAGATTTTATGTTAATCACTTCCGGTACAGAAGCTGATTTTAATACCATGACAGCCGGTTGGGGTGGTTGGGGTATTCTTTTTAATACGCCGGCTACCTGGTGTATGTTGCGCGCTAACCGCTATACGTTGGAGTATATACGCAATACAAAAACCTATACGCTTGCTTTCTTTGAAGATGAATATAATAATCAGGTACTCCATTTCGGCTTGGCATCGGGACGGAATAGCGATAAAATGAAAACCCACCAACTGACCGCCGTTACTACGCCCCTTGGAAACATTGCCTACGAAGAGGCTTCATTGATTATTGAGTGCGAACTCATACAATTGACTACCATACAGCCCGGTGATTTTTATACGGAAGAAGCAAAAGCATTTGTCGCCAGTGGCTACGAAGAAGCAAAGGATTATCATAAACTTGTTTTCGGAAAAATCACGAATGTGTGGCGCAAAAAATAGTTGATTATTACCGCCTGTTTTCATGTTCCACCAAATAATCACGACAACCGGCGGTTCTCATACTTTGTTTGTGCCGGCTCTGAATGAACATTACCATTCCACCAACGGCGCATTACAGGAATCGTTGCATGTGTTTATTGATGCGGGCTTCAAGTATGCCACAGGGAAATTTCCGCATACTTGCGTGAATGTACTGGAAATAGGTTTCGGTACGGGATTGAATGCGCTGCTCACCTTATTGGAAGCGCGAAACAGGAAGGTACCTGTTTTTTATGAAGCCGTAGAAAAATATCCCTTGCCGCCCACGACAATTGCGCAACTTAATTATCCTACGTTGATACCACCGGAGGATAACAATTATTTTGCGGCAATCCATCAGGCAAAATGGAATGAAGAAGCGTTCATTACTTACTATCCGGAAATGCCTTATACGTTGCTGAAAACGTTGCAGGACTTGTTGGATTACCGCCCTTGCCGTATGTTTGACGTGATTTACTTCGACGCTTTTGCTCCCGCCGTACAACCGGAATTATGGACAACCGCCGTGTTTAAGCAACTGTATAGTTGATTAAACTCCGGCGGTATATTAGTGACATACGCTGCGAAAGGAACTGTTAAAACCGCTCTGCGGGAAGCCGGTTTTCTGGTAGAACGCTTGCCGGGCGCGGTAGGAAAACGGCATATGGTACGGGCTTACGCTAAATAGTAAGACAAGATGTTTTAATATGTAAGAAGACGATTAAATAAAACTTTTCACCGTACTAACAATAGTGCTGAGGATATTGTTTTTCAGTTCGTCAATTTTAATTTGCGCCAGCCCGGCTTGTTTTAGCCCTTCCATTTCCGCCAAATTTTTCAATCCCAACACAAGGTGCTTGTATTCTTTATCCGAAAGTTTTCCAGCTGCATATTCTTGTGTCAGCGCCAGCAGGTCGTCTTTTGCTTTATTCAAAAAATTTTTTGCATCGGCGGCGGCTTCTTTTGCGAATTCACCGGCGCCGGTCGTAATGACGTCCAATACTTCTTTCCATAGTTGGTCAAATAGTTTAGAAAAATCAAGTGCCATAACGGGTAAAATTTTGAATGGTTATTTTTTTATTTTTTTACTTTCGATCCCGGCAATTTTATCAAATGCCTCGCCCACTTGTTGCTTAGCACGGGTAATAGCCGTTTCACCCAGTTTGCCTTCTTCTTTCCACAAGGTAAAAAAGCCGCCTAACAAATGTTCGCCGGGGTTAAGTAATAATACCCACATTTGTGTGGTAACTTCATTATCCGGACGGTTTTTTTCATATTCGTAGGCTTTTTGCAAATTCAATTGCAAAACTTCTATCTCTTGCTCGTGCGCCTTGTAATCTTCTGTCGCTGCACTCATCACATGCAGTGCATCCACTTTCAATGCGGTCGTCCGTTCATAAGCATGCTGGTCAAATAGGGAAATAGTCGCACAACCCATTACCATTGCTGCCAACAGCAACACCGCTATTTTATTTTTTAGTGTTATTTTCATAAAATCATTTTTTTGATATATACAAAAATACACAAAAAATGGAAGATGTAAAAATATACGTTGCTTACATAGCTATTTCGTATGACGTGAGCGTGATGTAAATCACCGTATCTTCTTCCACCGTAAACTTACAATCGTCAAATTTTGGCGGACCATAAGTTCCTTTGGCGTTGTTGCTGCTGCTTGTTTTTTCTACAGGAATGCCGTAGGTACCTTTATCCAATTTGCCGTTGTCGTTCTCATCGTGGAAAATAGAAACCGCATACTCGCCCGGTGCAACGTTGTCCAGCACCATGCTGATTTCTTCCTTGTCCACTTTGGACAAGGCGCGATACACCGGTTTTTTCATGTGGTTTTCCGCGTCATACACCGCTGCATATAACGTTCCGGTGGTTTGTTCTATACCATCTACTACAATGGTCAGTTTGTGTTGTGCGTTGAGCGTGCTTGCTGCAAGCAGCATCAACAAAAAAAATGTTTGTTTCATGTTTTTAAATTTTTTTAATTCGTGTTTATAGATTTTTCAATTCGTTTACTGTTTTTGATTTGCTGAAAGTAAAGAATGCGCCCAAAAAGATGAAGCGCGTATCACTGGAAGTTATAGCCCGTTTCGCGCCTATGCTTTTAGCATATTCGTAGCCGTAAATATTTTTGTAACCTAACACATTTTGGCAGCCGAAATGCACGACAATCCAATCGGCGGGCAGGTAT
>JAIRLT010000131.1 GCA_031259225.1 Prevotellaceae bacterium | reverse complement strand
AAACAATACTATATTCTTTAGTTCTAAGCAGTATCTTATTGCTTGCGGTTTCTTGCGAAAAGTTCTTCGACAAGCAACCTTATACTGCCGTCAGCGACCAAATGGCGCTGGCTACGCTTGCCGACTGCGAAACCGCTTTGAACGGCGTGTACTCGTCTATACGCGGCAGGTACCTCCCCGAAGGGCTTTCGGTATATGATATTATGACCGATAATGTAGTGCCTTCCGGTGCATGGCGTCAGACTTATTTACAGACTTACCGGTATGATTTTTCTGCGGAAAATGAAGTGATGTATAACCTGTGGTTCAGTGCGTATATTTGCATTGCCCGCGCGAATAACATTTTGGAAGTCATTGACAGTAAAGAAGGCGATGAAGCCGCCAAAAAACGCATCAAAGGCACTTGCCTGTTGGCGCGGGCATGGGCACATTTCGACCTGGTACGCGTCTTTGCAAAAACCTATGATCCTGCTACTGCAAGTGCTGATTTAGGCGTGCCTTATGTATTTACGACGACCCTTGACATGAAAGAGCGGAATACCGTACAGGAAGTGTATGACAACCTGATAGCCGATTTACGTACGGTGGTAGATGGTCAATTATTGGTGGATGCTGATGTGAATTACTTGACGGACGCCGCCGCCCGCCTTTTATTAAGCCGGGCTTATTTGTACGTCGGGGAAGACCAGAATGTCATTACCGAATACAATAACTTCCAAACCAAGTATGGCGCTACTTACAGTATAGAAACCAATGTATCCGCATTTGAAAAAATATGGACGGAAGACGAAGGAAAAGAAATTATTTTCCGCGTTCCTTTGGCAAGTAATGAATATTCCTTGGCGCGGTCGATGCGTGATTTTTGGTTGGGCGATAACCAACCCGGCGGCGCCAAACCGGAATTTATACCAAGCAAGAACGGGACAAACGGTTTGATTGATTTGTATGAAGCCGCCGACGTCCGTTTAAATATATTCTTTGAAGAGTTGGCTACGGCAAAGGACGGCAATCAACTGTTAGTCTATAAATATCCGGGAAATGATAAATTAGCCGGGAATAGCTACAAGGTTAATGCGGTTAAAATATTCCGTTATCCCGAGTTGGTATTGAATTATGCGGAAGCATTGGCGCGTACCGGTAATAATCCCGGAGCGGTAACCGCTGTCAATTCCATTCGTACAGCCCGTAATGCAACACCGCATGTTAGTTTTGCCAACAAAGACGAGGCATTAGAAAAAATTTACCTGGAACGCCGTTTGGAATATTGCTTTGAAGGACACTACCTGCACGATATGAAACGGTATCAAAAGGGATTTGAACACGTTATGCAGCCCGGGTCGCACCTCACACTGACTCCCCTGGTTGTATCGCCCGAAAATATCCACTGGGTATGGCCTATACCTATTGACGAAATCAACGGAAATACGTTAATGGTACAAAATCCCGGATATTGATAAATAACATTGTGGAATAAACAAATAAAAAAGATTGAATATGAAAAATTCTAAAATACTATTTCTTTTACTGGCGGGTTTCATAGCTTCGTTCTATGGCTGCCAGGACGATGCCATAACAGTATTGCCCGCCGAGTACTACTTTGTGGCTGTAAACGCACCCTCTTCCAGTTTGCCCGAAGGCGATACCCTTACGTTCAGCGTATATGCCGGAGCGCAAGCAGGAAATGATGTAAATGTTACTTTTAACATTTCCGGTACTAATAAAGACGGTTCTGCATTGGTAGAAGGCACCGATTTCGTGGTTTTATCATCCAATGACCAACCATTAAGTACAAAAAGCCTTACGTTGGCAAAAGGTATGGGACCTACTGAATTTAAAGTAGCTGTTATTGATGACGCTACTTCTAATCCGGGACGCTCGTTTACCGTTTCCTTAACCGGAAATTCCGCCAATTATACATTAGGAATGGATAATGGAAAAACGGGGAAAGACCTTACTGTTTCTATTAAAGACGACGAAATCCTTATTGAAATGTCGGAACTGGTAGGGGATTGGACGGTAACTAATGAATATGTATATAGTGGCGGTTGGGTAAAACGGGCAGATTATACTATTTCTGTTGCGGAAGTTGATCCCACAACCATAAATATTACGGGACTTATAGGAATAGCGAGAACAATAACGGCTACGGTTGATTTAGCTGCCAAAGTTAAAACCATTACTATTCCGCTGCAAGAGGTAACGCCTACTTTGAATGCTTCGTATAAGACGTTTATGCACACTACAGGACCTTATTTTATAGGAAGCCAACCTGCAAACTCCAATGCTATTATCGAAAAAGATGATGTGGGAAAAATTTCCATTCATTGGGAAAGTGTCTATGATACAGGAAACGATGGCGGTTATGGATATGCAGCATGGAATCTTGCCGGTACTGCTTCTCTAGGTTTCTTCGCCGGATTAGCAGTAGATGAAGCACTATGGAATAAAGATTAAAAAGACTATAGATGAGGAAAATACAATAAGGGCTGCGGGATAGCAGCCTTTATTGTTTGCTGTTTTTGACCTAACCCTAAAATGTATTAAGAGATGAAAAGATTTTTAATCATGTTATTATTGTGCGGTTTGCTGAGTCCTTTGGTGGCACAAACCGGTGTTCGTCCGGGTATTATTCAGGTAAAACTCACGCAGCAAACAGCGCAACAATTGCAACAAATGGCGCAGCCGTTGTCGGCTACTGCAGGCACTTTAAATGTCGGTATTCAATCGTTAGACGTTGTCAATGCCCGTTACCATGCCGTAAAGATGCGCCCGTTATTTATCATCGGTGGACGATTTGAACAGCGACAACGCGCGTTCGGGTTGGATTTATGGTATGAAATAGAGTTGGAAGACAAGGAAAATACCGCCCGTGCCGTAAAAGCCTATGCGGAACTTGACGGTATCGACGTAGCAGAGCCGGCTTATACTATCCGGCTTATAGGCAACGTGGCGGCAGAGCAGCAAGAAAATATGCTTCCGCAGGCAACCACCAACGACCCCGCGTTCTCCAACCAGTGGCATTACCACAATACCGGTCAGGTCGGCGTTGCCGGCGTGGATATTCGCCTGCCCGGCGCATGGGATAAAACAATGGGCAGTACAAATGTTATAGTGTCGGTAGTAGATGGCGGAATTGATTACATGCACGAAGATTTGGCAGCTAATGTATGGTCCGGCGTAGGACATAATTTTGTATCCGGTGGGGGCGTTACGCCCGAAGATCATGGGACGCATGTCGCCGGAACGATTGCCGCCGTCAGCAACAACGGCATTGGTGTAGCCGGCATTGCCGGCGGTAACGGTAGCGGCAATGGCGTTCGCCTGATGTCGTGCCAGATTTTTGAAGGGGACGACGGTGGTCCGGGTGGTTCTGCCATCGCTTGGGGCGCTGATCATGGTGCAGTCATATCCCAAAACAGTTGGGGTTACGAAAAAGAGGGTGTATATAACCAAGCCGACAAGGACGGCATTAACTATTTCATTCAGTATGCTGGAAAGGATGAATACGGGCAACCACTGCCGGGAACTCCGATGGTGGGGGGCATTGTCAATTTTGCCGCCGGCAACGATAATAGCAATAAGGATAACCGGTATCCCGGCGCATGGTCGGAAGTGCTGTCGGTTGCGGCTGTCGGTCCTACCGGAAAACGGGCATACTACTCTAATTACGGCGCTACGGTAGATATTTCAGCGCCGGGAGGAGACGCCGAAATAAGCGGAAGAACCATATATAGTACGATACCCAATAATCGTTATGCATACATGCAGGGAACGTCTATGGCTTGCCCGCATGTGTCGGGTGTCGCAGCCTTAATGCTCTCGCGGTTCGGAAGCAGTACCTATACGCCCGATAGATTGCGCGAACGCCTCTTATTAAGCGTTAATCCGCTCATTTACGATCAAGCCACTGCGCCATTGATGGGAGCCGGATTAATAGACGCTTCCATAGCGGTTGCCGACGATATTCCGGTTACGGGTATCAACGTATTGCCTAAAGCAGTGGATGTATTTGTGTCAAGAACTACTTCGCTTACTGCCGAAGTACTTCCTGCTAATGCATGGAATAAGCGTTACCAATGGATGAGCCGGAATACGGATATTGCTACCGTAACCCCAAAGGACGGTGTAGTAAGCGGGATAAGTGAGGGGCAAGTGTACATAGTGGCAATTACCGATGAAGGGCTATTTAAAGATTCCTGTTTGATAACCGTAAATAATATTAATGTTACCGGCATTACTATTTCTCCGTCCACTTTTACATTGATAAATAAACGGCAACAACAGTTTTACTATACCATAATACCGTCTGACGCTACCGACAAAACAGTGCAGTGGGAAAGCAGGAATCCGTCTGTCGTATCCATTGACCGGGAAAGTGGGCTGGCTACTGCAATGGATATTGGTAAAACTTTTGTAATAGTCATCAGCAATGACGGGGGATTGAAAGACAGTTGTGAATTAACCATAGCAAAGCAAGTTACAGATGTGTCAATACCACAAAAACGAGTCCGTATCCTGCGCAATAATATTGTGCATCTACAAGCAGTAGTAGTGCCGGATGACGCTTATGATAAAACAATTACATGGTCTTCCGATAAAGCATCCATAGCCAGCGTTAATGACGACGGAGTAGTAAAGGGTAATACACTTGGAACAACAACTATTCGTGTGCATACGCAAGATGGGAATTTGGAAGCATCCTGCATAATCGAAGTAGTAGAAAATATCCATGTTCCACAGGGTTTCAGCCCCAATGGCGACGGGGTGAATGATTATTTTGAATTGACGCTGGACAGCAAAGAAACCTACACGCTCAAA
>JAIRLT010000059.1 GCA_031259225.1 Prevotellaceae bacterium | reverse complement strand
CGAAGCCGGATATACGTAATATCCGATACCCATGCCTGATTTGGACTGATTACCTGCATATCCTTCAATATGTTCTTATACCGGTGGAAATGATGGTAACTGTCCGTCGTGCGCGTATAGCTCCGCTTGCGGGGAACCAATCCCCCTTCACCCAAAAACTGGATGCAAAAAAGAACTGTCGGTAAGAAAATTTGCCGGCGGTTTTTCTTGAAATCTTTAAAACACAAAATTAAATTCACAAACCCCTGCTTGCCGTACGGCTATTTGGCAGTTGCAAGAATATTTCATATATTTGCATAACTTTTAAAACTTTTAAATTAAAAACTATGGCTTACAAAATCACAGAAGACTGTGCTGCTTGCGGCACATGTGCAGATGAATGCCCGGTGGGAGCAATTTCCCCGGGTGATATCTACAAAATAGACCCCGAACTGTGCACCGATTGCGGTACCTGCGCTGACGCTTGCCCAATGGGCGCCATTCAACCGTCGTAATTCCTTTACCATACGTATAAAAAATCCCGCATGCATGTGCGGGATTTTTTGTTTACCTGTCCTTCAAAATAAAAGCATCCGCATCTTTCCCTACTGGAAATTTTGCGCGGAAGCTATTCAGTTTTTCCAACGATAGCGTGGCAATCAGGGTCTCCTCGTCGTTTCCGGCGGCGGCTATTACCGTTCCCTTGTAGTCAATAACCTGCGAATGCCCGTTGTGCGCAATGCCTGCGCCGTCCTGCCCACAACGATTGACGCCTGCCACGTAGCAGTGGTTTTCGATGGCGCGCGCCGGCAACAATGCGTCCCATGCATTGATACGAGCGGCAGGCCAGTTGGCAACATATAATAACAAATCATACACGCTGCCGCAGTTACGGCTCCATACCGGAAAACGCAGATCATAACAGATGAGCGGGCAAATGCGCCATCCCCCGTATTCGACAACCAGCCGCTGGACGCCGGCAGTATAGCGTTGCGGTTCTTCACTCATGGAAAACAGATGCCGCTTGTCGTATTTTTTATACGAACCGTCGGGAAAAACAAAAAACAGGCGGTTAAAATACTTCCTGCGTTCTTCAGCGATTACGCTGCCGGCGATAGCTACTGCTTTCCGGACGGCGGTTTCGCGCAACCATTCCAAGGTGGCGCCCTCTTCCGTTTCCGCCAATTTCTCGGGCTGCATGGAAAACCCTGTGGAGAACATTTCCGGCAGCATCACCAATTGTACATCGTCCGGCAAGGTATTTATCCTGTCCATACAATATTGCAGGTTTGCTTGCCGGTCTTCCCACACGATATCGGTTTGTAACAAGGCAATTTTCATAGCAAAATTTAATAGCCGCTACAAATTTACGCAAAAAAGACGGTACGTCAATTCCATGCCTTGCCTGATTTACCGGCAGCGCGCACAAGTATCATTCATTGCATAGAAAATATTTTTGTTAAATAATTTGTAAATAAAAAATTGTTTACTATATTTGTCGCACAATAATGCTCTTTGAAAAAATAAAAGAACTAACTTTTATTCTATTAGCTAAAATCTCGAAAATTTTTGTGTAGAATGGATAAAAGGAATATACCGCGATGAAACGTGGTCTTTTCTTAATTTTCTACACAGGTATTCGAGAACCTAAGCTAATAATATAGAAAAGTTCCGCGTTTCGATTTTTTTGTAGCACTAAACAAAAATCGAAGAATTGGCAACGAATAAAAATCGTAGCAAGGGGTTGTTTTATAAGAAAAAGTTTGTGTTTGAAAACAACCCTGAAGCTACAAAATAATAACTATTAAAATAACAAATGTATGAAACGATTTTTCTTTCTTTTCGCAATGTTTACAAGTGTTGCAGCAAGCGCCACCGTTACGGTGACGCCGATACGTGCAGAGTATGCCGCGCAAAAGGTCACCTTTGAGGTGAAATGGACAGGCGCCGCCGTCAATAACCGTGTGTGGATATGGATAGATTTCTGTCCGGTCAGCGGCACATCGCCGGGCACATTTGCCAAAGCCGTTATCAGCGGGGCTACGGCTACCACCGGTAATGTAACCGACTTGAACGGGCGCGGCTTTTATGTTACCGCCAACAATGCTACCGTAACCGCTACTTTAAGCAACGCGCCTTCCGGAAAATTCAACTGGTGCGTTTATGGTAGCGACGCACCACCAAAGATGCTTTCCAACAACAACGGCACTTTGACATTGGGCGGTACGCCGCCGTTTGTGCTGTCCGACGCTTCCGGCACAAAGACTTACTCTGTCCCGGGAAAAACAGTTACCGTACAAACAGTATTAAATGCCGGCGTAATTTCCGGGTACATCAGCGATGAAACAGGTTGCAAAGGATTATTTGGTTATCCTGTATTGCAGGGCAGTTGTACCTTCACACAGCCGCCGGTGGTAAACACGTTTTCCGCTTTCCCTGCCAATTATAGCGCAGCTACTTTTGTTTCATTGATAGACGACCGCGATTGGAAAATTTATACCGCCGTAAAGATTGGCGAACGTTGGTGGATGGGGCAGAATTTGAATTACCAACAAGGCTTGACCTATTTTGACAAACATAGCAGCCCCAGTACCGTTACCGGTTCCAACCCTGCATTACGTGGCGGTTTTTGGTGTCCGGCTGATAATGATAACAGCATACTTGTAACGGTCTGTGATTACTGGGGCGCATTGTATGCTTGGGAAACGGCAATGATGTTGGACGGTAAAGGAACGTGGACAGAAGTCAGCGGGAGTTATTGCACCGGCGCTGCTAATTCGGCAAACTGTAAAATAAATCACGGGCGGAGTGCAAGTAGCGGGACAGCTATAGGCGGGCGCGGAATTTGCCCGCCCAACTGGCATGTGCCAACCGATTTTGAATTAGGCGTGTTATTGGACGCTATGGAAAGTGGCGGTGGTACAACGCATCAAACTTCATCCGCTGATAATCAATTTATCGGGGTTGACGCCGGCTCGCGTGGTAGGGCTAAATGTTTCAATGTTCCAGGTGTGTACAATAACTCATGGTGGGACGAAATAGGTACGGATGATTTTAACTTTCACGCCATAGGTGCCGGCTCGAGATACGGAGCGGAAAATGGAGATAGGCATGTGCGTGGTAAATGGTGGACTTCGGCTCCACGGACTAACGCTTTTAACTGGTTGCGGTACTTTCGTACCGATACACCCACTGTCGAGAGAAGAAGTCTAGACCGCTCTTATGGTCATAGTATCCGTTGTGTCCAGGATTAGTACGTTTTTTATAGGCTAAACTTTTTCGCAACTTCTCTTATTCGTAAAGTTGTAGCGATAGCTTGTGCTACTGCTGCAAGGGTTATGCTTACTATTCCTTGCAAAGTGCAATGAAAATATAAAAGTGATAGATTTTACCCCGGTAGTTGAAGGAAGTTCAAGCAATACATATCTTGCAATAATTTTTTTTTTGAAATTCCGCTGTAATGTTTTATCTTTGCGCCCGTGAGTTTACCAATCATTCATATTATTTCTCCTTCGCCGTCCATCCGGATGGTCATGCGAATGCATCGTTAAGATGCAAGAGCCAGCCATAAATTACAAACTAAAAGTGAAGAGCGCTAACGCCAAAATCCATTATGCACATTAGTACATTAAAAAACTACGCACATTAAAACCAATGACGCAACACCTGTATAAATACCATCAACCTTTTCCGTTAGAAAACGGCGGTACGCTGCCGGAGATAGAAATCTGCTACCATACAAGCAGCGACAGCGCCGCCGGTAAAAAAGTGATTTGGATTTGCCACGCCCTCACCGCTAACTCCAACCCCGAAGAATGGTGGAATACGTTGGTGGGTGCAGGAAAATATTTCGATACGGAAAAATACTTTATCATTTGCGCCAATATCCTTTGTTCGTGTTACGGAAGCACAGGGGCGCAATCCCTTCATCCCATCAACGGAAAGCCGTACCTGCTCGACTTTCCGTTGATTTCTATCAGGGATATGATTGCAGCGCATGAGTTGCTGCGGGCGCATCTCGGTATTGACCGCATTGACCTCGCTATCGGCGGCTCAAGCGGCGGGTTTCAGGTGGCAGAGTGGGCGATTTCGCATCCGTCGTTAATCCGGAATATTTGCCTCATTGCCTGCAATGCCCGCATCAGTCCGTGGGGTACGGCATTCAACGAAACGCAACGCATGGCGCTGAAAGCCGACGCTACTTTTGAAGTGCAAAAAAGCGTTGCCGGCGGGGAAAAAGGACTGGAATGTGCGCGTTCCATCGCCTTACTGTCGTACCGTTCCTATACCGGCTACGGCTTGTCGCAAGCCGAAGCGGACAACGATTGCCTGTTGGCGCAGCGCGCTTGCAGCTACCAGCAGCATCAGGGCAGGAAATTGTCGGCGCGCTTTAATGCCTATGCTTATTATTTCCTCACGTTGAGCCTTGATACGCATAACGTGGGACGCGGGCGCGGCGGCGTCGAAAAAGCCTTATCAACGATAAAGGCAAATACGCTGTGTATCGCCATTGACAGCGATGTGCTGTTCCCGGTAAGCGAAATGCAATATATGACAAAACATATTCCAAATGCAAAACTGGAAATTATTTCCTCTGCTTACGGGCATGACGGTTTCCTGTTGGAGTTCGAGCAGATAAGCCGGCAATTGGAAGAACTTCATTGGCAATAAATACATCCGGAAATTTGTAAATTTATAAATCCTAAATAGAAAAACCATGCAAGTACTAAAATTCGGCGGCTCATCGGTAGCCAATGCCACCAACGTAAACAAGGTGGCGGAGATAATCAAGAATGCAGTGAACCGCGACAAAACTGTGGCGGTGCTTTCCGCTGTCGGTGGATGCACCGACCAGCTTATTCACATCGGGCAACTGGCAGAGAACGGCGACCGGGCATACGAACAACTGCTCGGCGAACTGGAACAGCGGCACGCCACGCTCATCGAAGAACTGATTGCGCCGGATTTCCGCGAGGGCGTGTCACAACGTATCGCTACGCTGTTCGACGAACTGAAAGGCGTGTTGAACGGCATTTTCCTTATCCGCGAAATCAGCCATGCCACGATGGATCTTATTATGAGCTTTGGCGAACTGTTTTCGACAACAATTATTGCCGAAAAATTTTCGTCCACCGGCATATCCTGCAAATGGCTGGACGCGCGCGACCTCATCAAAACGGAATACCGCCAACGGCAAAACAGCGTGCTGGCAGACGAAACCTGCCGGAATATCAAAAAACAACTGTCAGGCAATAACTGCAAACTTTATATCGTTCCCGGCTTCATCTCGTCCGACGCATCCGGTCGCACCACCACACTGGGGCGCGGCGGATCGGACTACACGGCAGCGCTCATTGCGGCGGCTATCGACGCGCGGATACTGGAAATCTGGACGGACGTGGACGGCATGCTCTCTGCCGACCCGCGCGTGGTGCCGGAAGCCCGCACGATTGAACATATATCCTACAAGGAAGCATCGGAACTGTCGCACTTCGGCGCAAAAGTCATCTACCCGCCGACGATACAGCCGGTGATTAACCGGCGCATTCCCATCCTCGTAAAAAATACGTTCGCGCCGGACAGTGTGGGAACGCTTATCGAACAGAACCCGCCGGAAGATACCGGGAAAATCAAAGGCATATCCGGCACGGGGCGCATTGCGTTACTGTCGATGGAAGGCAGCGGCATGGTGGGCGTGCCGGGCTATTCGGGACGCCTGTTTGACGTGCTGACAAAAAACGAAATCAATATTATCCTCATCACGCAAGCATCGTCGGTCAATACCATGCTCGTGGCTATTGACGAAGCGGACGCCGACAAGGCGAAAGCTGCCGCCGATGAACAGTTTGCCTACGAAATATCGCTCAATAAAATCGAACCGCTGCGGGTCGAAAAAGATTTTTCGATTATCAGCCTCGTGGGTGACGACATGAAAAACCAGACCGGCGCAGGTGGGCGGATGTTTGAAGCCATTGGTAGCAAAGGTATCAGTATCCGTGCTATTGCACAAGGCTCGTCCGAAAAAAACATTTCGGCGGTGGTACGTACCGATGAATTTAACGAAGCCGTGCGGGCGATACACAACGAATTTTTCGGCGCATCGAAAAGACAGATCAACCTCTTCATTGCCGGCTACGGCAACGTGGGAAAAACACTGGTCGAAATGATTGAAGAACGCCGCAGCAGCCTTGCGGAAACGATCAGTGCAGAAATTAACATCATCGGCATTTGCAACAGCACCAAAATGCTCTTCGATACCAAAGGACTGCACATTGACGCAATCAGTAAAACGCTGACCAAAGGCGGCAAGCCGGCTTATAAAACCATGGACTTTATCGAACAAATCCAGCAACTCTCGCGCCCCAACAGTTTGTTTGTCGATTGCACATCCGACCTGCAACTGTCGATGCTCTACCAGCAAATCCTGTCGGAAAAAATCGGTATCGTAACCTGCAACAAAATCGCCAACTCGCTCGACATACAATACTACAAAGGCGTGCATGCCACTGCCAAACAGGAAGGCGTGCCGTTCCGCTACGAAGCCAACGTAGGCGCGGCACTGCCCATCATCTCCACCATCCGCCAGATGCTCAACAGCGGTGATAAAATCCACAAAATCGAAGCCACCCTTTCCGGTTCGCTCAATTACCTTTTCAATACCTACAACGGCACGAAATCGTTTGCCTCCGTCATCCGCTATGAGCAGCGCGAAAGCCTTACCGAACCCGACCCGCGCACCGATCTGAAAGGGCTCGACCTGTTGCGGAAAGCGCTTATCCTTGGTCGCGAAATAGGCATGGAAATAAATATCGAACACATCGAAATACACTCTTTCCTCCCCGAAGAATGCCTGTCGGGCAGCGTGGACGATTTCTACCGCGCCGTAGAAAAACACGAAAGCTACTTCAAGGCGTTGTACGAAAAGGCGGTGCAGGAAAACAAAAAACTTGCGTTCTGCATCGAAATCGAAAACGGCCACATCAAGGCGGGGTTGCAGTCGTTCGACTGCTCGCACGCTTTGGCTGCGACCAAAGGCTGCGACAACGTGATTATCCTCTACAGCGATTTCTATCCTGACGGTATGCGCATCCAGGGCGCAGGTGCAGGTACAAAACAAACCGCCTCGGGGCTGCTGAACGATATTCTGCTGTAGCGCATCCCCTCTCTTGGCGCTTCGCGAATGGAGAGTGGATAATGGAGAGTGGAGAGCTGCTGACGCACCAGCTAATTCTCCATTCTCTATTTTCGAAGCGCCAGCACTAACCATTATTAAAGCTATGCACCTTCGGGTGTTAAGGGCTGACATCTTTTGGTTTTAAAAACCGGCTCGTCAAGTATTTCCGTACCGGTATATCATAAAACTTCAAACAGAGATAAGCTAAAATAATGCTTCCTGCAACAACTCCTGCCGCACCGGGCAATGATTTCTGAAATGTAAGATTATTATTCTTTACCCAAGCATAATACAGGTAAATAAAAGGGTAATGTACCATATACAAAGGATAAGAAATGTTTCCTAAAAACTTGCATATCCAAGTTGTATACTTACCGGTGTTTTTCCCTGATGCCCCAAGGTAAACAAGAATTGGGAAAAGCACAATACAGCACACAGTGTCATATACCCCGTTCATCCATAAATGTTCTGCTC
>JAIRLT010000057.1 GCA_031259225.1 Prevotellaceae bacterium | reverse complement strand
TCGCCGAACTCATCTATTTTCTCGCCCTGCCACGAGAATGTCCAGCCGCCGTTGAGGGCGCGCTTGCTGACGGCGTTGGGACCGGTCACAAGGATTTTCGCGCCTTTCTTCAACGGCAGGGTATGGTTGTCGTTTTTCAGCAGCGTGATGCCGTCGGCAGCCGCCTCGTAAGCCGCCTCCTGAAAGGCTTTGGCGTGAAACTCCGGATAATCGTGGTGGAGCGTATTGGGCGTGTCGAACAAGTTTAATTTCAGTTTCAGCGCTACTATTCGCGTTACGGCGTCGTTGATGCGCGACAACGGCACAGCGCCCTCGTCCACCAACTCGCGGAGCAGTGTGCAAAATTCCTTGTAATTGTACGGGATCATCGACATGTCCACGCCGGCGTTGATGCTCGCCTTAATCGCTTCCTTCATGGTGGGCGACATTTTCTCGCGGCGGTAGAGGTTTTCGACATCCCCCCAGTCTGTGACTATCATGCCCCGGAAGCCCATTTGTTCGCGCAGCAGTTTGGTGAGCAGCTCGTAGCTGGCGTGTACGGGCTGGTTGTTGATGCTGCCCGAATTAATCATCACGGTGTGCACGCCGGCGTCTACGGCAGCCTGGAATGGCGGCACATGGTACTCAAGCAGCACGTTGTCGGGGATGTAGGCCGGGGTGCGGTCTTTCCCGCTCACCGGCACGGAGTAGCCGAGGAAATGCTTCATGCAGGCGGCTACGTGCGTGGCGTCGCCCACGTTGTTGTGGTCGCCTTCGTAGCCCTTCACTAACTGGTAGCCGAAAACCGATGACAAGTAGGGGTCTTCGCCGAAGTTTTCATATTGTCGCGGCCAGCGCGGGTCGCTGCCCAAATCGAGCACCGGCGCAAACGTCCAGGGCACATTGGCGGCGCGGGTTTCGTAGGCGGCTACTTCACCCATCCGTTGGGCATGTGCGGGGTTCCATGTGGCTGCCAGCCCTATTTCCTGCGGGAACAGCGTGGAACCTGCCACATACGTGGCGCCATGAATTTCGTCCAGCCCATACAGGATGGGGATTTTCAGGCGCGTTTCCTGCGTTGCCACCTCCTGCATTTGGGCGATGGCTTGGTTCCACCATGCCGTTGTCCGTGCGCGGTTGTTGGGCGAATTGAGGATAGAGCCCACGTGGTAGTTCACTATCGCATCGCGCAGCTTGTTGATATCTACCTGCAAGGTGCCGGCGGGCAGCGTGTCCTCGCCGCGGCATACCACGTCGATAGTGATTTGCGCCATTTGACCGATTTTCTCTTCGAGTGTCATTTGCGCTACAAGGTCGGCGGCGCGCTTGTCCGTATTGCTTTGCGACTGCGGTACACAGGCAGAAAGTGGCGCAGCGGCTAAAATAAAAAGTGTTTTTTTCATAATTCAATAAGTTTTTATATGGTTATATATTTTCTTTTTGTAAAGGCAAAGTTAAATATGAAAAGCACAGGATTTTTTCTTTGCAATGAAAAAGTAGTTTGTTAAAACTGTCAGTTTATTGCACCTGAATTAACTAATGATTTGGAAACGGGAAAAAAAGTAGTCAAAATGGAAAGCGGGCAGGTTATCTTTTTGTATGGATATTACCGATACCCATTACCATCTCTTCAAATTCGTCGCGGGAAACAACGGTATTATTCCGCGCCCTTGTCCGGTAATTATAAATGGTACTCAAGGAATAGCGCAGGAAGCCGGCAATTTTCATACTGTCGGTGATGCCTAATCGAATTAGTGCAAAAATGCGGAGTTCCGTATTCAGGCGTTCGCCCTGCTTGAGCGCCACTTTTTCTTCGTTAATAAGTAACGAATTAAAGTCTTCGACAAATGAAGGGTAAAGGTTTAAAAATACGGTATCGAATGTTTCGTACAGTTTTTTCCGTTCTTCATCGACCAGCGTAGTTGATTTCAAGGTTTTGAAAAGCTCTTCGTGCTGGTTGCCGGCGGCTTTTTTGTGGAGCATCTTGCGGTAGCTTTCCAATTTGTCGATGTAACCGGAACAGATGTCGAAAAACTGGGCGATATATTCTTCCTTGATGCGGTTGGCTTCCGACAGCCGTACATTCATTTTATGCAGTTTTTCGTTGGCATGACTGATGTTTTGGTTTAGCTCCGTCAATTTCAGGTTGGTTTCCGAAAGTTCTTTTTTTATTTTGGAAACTTTCCGCATTTGCCGGTATACATAGAAGACCGAGATAATCAAAAAGAATAATAACACGCTAATCAAAATGAAATAGCGTTGCATTTCTCTTTTTTGCTGCATGGTTTTGGTCAGGTAAGCGGTATTGACGGCGGAGTACAGCGACGCCAGCTCGATGACGCGGAAGCGTATTTGCCCGAAATCAATATCGTCCATCACCGATTTCATACAAGTATAAGCCCTTTCGACGTCGCCCGATTCGTAGAAGCTCATGGCAAGGCTTTGCAGGGCGGCATGGTCTTTCGTGGCGTTCCGGATGTCGGCGATTGCCGAGAGGGTAAAATATTTGCGCAGTTGTTCGACATCGTGCTGCCGGATATACACCAGTCCCAGCAGGTACGAAACCAGTGCATAGTCGGCGTTGCCTTCCGGCAGTTGCCGGAAGATTTCCAACAGGCGTTGTTCCGCTATTGCGGCATGTGGGCTGTGAACCAGCTTCACGGCATTATGGATTTTGTATGGCAGCGAAGCCGTATCCAGCACCGACAGCAGCGAGTCGCGGTAAGCGATATTCAGGCGGATGTTCATTGCCTGGTTATTGCTTTGCCCGTAGTAGCCGTAAAAATCGCTGTATGTCTCAAAATAAAGCGGCAGCAATGTTCCGGGAAGCGACCGCCGGTCAATGGCGAGCAGGATATTATTTGCTTCAATATACATGCCGGCGGTGGTATAGAGGTGCGCTAAATGCAAACCGGCTTCGGCTACCCAGTCGTGGCGGTTCATGGCGGCGGCGATGTCGAGGCTTTGTTTCGTGTAGTAAATCGCACTGTCGATAATATATTTGCTGTATTGCACCGCTATTTCGCGGTTGAAGTCATAAGCCTGCACCGGCAGGATACTTTGTATATTTAACAGATGTTTCGTTTCCGCCAGTTGCTGTTCTTTTTGCCGGTCGTAATAAGATTTATTTTTTATTGCCTCATTTAATTGTGCAAACAGGGTATCGCGCCCGGCTCTTGCAAACGAGCCGGTGGCTACTGTAAACAATACGGCAAGGGCAAATACTTTTTTCATGAAATTTTTAGCTATTTACGGTACAAACTTACACAAAAAATTTTGATTAATGTAAAACTTGCTAAATAGCGCGGACAGGATATTATGAGTTGTGAGTTATGAATTATGAATTGGCTACCGCCGCAAAAAAAATAGAAAATAAAATTTGGAATTAAAAAAAATAGTTTTATATTTGCGGCGTTAATTATGTTTCTTTGACATTTTGAAATTGATATATTAAAATATATCGCTTTAACTTTTATTCTGCCAGAACTACGAAATCAGGAAAATTTCAACCAAGCATGAATATAAGTAAAAGCAACCGCGTCAAGAGTGGACGTAGGTTGCTATACTTATTTGCTTGGTGGGTTTTCCTGAACCTCGTAATTCAATAGGTATAGCGTCTACTTTCACTCTTGACTTTTTTTGTGGAATAAGGAAAAAATCATGGTAAAAGTTAGAGAAAATAGATTGCGGAAAATGTGTATTAGAAAATTCTGCAATCATTGGCAGTGAATAAAAATTTGCAGCGGGGGGTTGTTTTATGAAAAAAGTTTGTGTTTGTGGGTAAGTATAAAATAATCCCAGCGCTGCAAAAAATAATAACAATAAAAAACAAAAAATTATGAGAACAAAAATTTTCTTTCTTTTCGCACTGCTTGCAAGCGTTACAGTAAGCGCACAGGTGACACATGTCGAACCTGTCGGAGCAAATTATGCAACTCAAACCGTATCTTTCCGCGTGTGGTGGAACGCCGGT
>JAIRLT010000248.1 GCA_031259225.1 Prevotellaceae bacterium | reverse complement strand
TTCGAAAAATTAACGCCGGCGTTCTCGCACCTCACCTTGCGGGCATCATATAGTTTGACAGCCGATCGGGGACCTGCCTCGGTAACCAATGCGCAGGTCGTCATTTCCAGCCTCAACCCTTGGCGCCCGTCAAGCGGCGTGGCAGAATCGGCGTTGGACATCTACGATTTGGAGAACAGTTCGTTGACCTACGAAAAGAAACACGAGCTTAATCTCGGAATAAATGTCGGTTTCTTAGATAACCGCATCAACGTGGAGTTTGACTGGTATGAACGCAACAACTACGATTTAATTGGCCCCGTGACCACACAGGGCTTGGGCGGACAAATCGGGAAAATGGGAAACATCGCCACCATGGAATCCAAAGGTGTGGAGCTGACCATTTCTACCAAAAACATCCAAACAAAAAACTTCAGCTGGAGCACCGATTTTATTTATTCGCACATCAAAAATACGGTGACCAAATTGCAAAACAACAAACGGGTAATTGATTTAGTCGGCTCCACCGGTTTCGCATTGGAAGGCTATCCGGTACGCGCTATCTTTTCCATTCCGTTTGCCGGATTGAACGACGAAGGTATTCCCACTTTTGTTGGAAACGACGGTTACCGCACAACTACAGGTATTATTTTTCAGGACAGGAATATTGGTTTCCTCAACTACTCCGGTTCTGCCGACCCGACAGACATGGGAAGTTTCGGCAATATCTTTAAGTATAAAAATTTTCGATTAAATATTTTTATCACCTATTCTATGGGCAACGTGGTGCGTCTTAACCCCGTGTTCCGGTCGTCTTATACGGATTTTTTGGCTATGCCGAAAGAATTTATCGACCGCTGGGTTGTTCCCGGCGACGAGTACACCACGAATATTCCGGCTATCCTCAGCACCCGGCAGAACAGGGAAACCGCCAACATGGCGGCGGCCTACAATGCCTATAACTACTCGGATGTACGCATTGCCAGCGGCGACTTTATCCGCATGAAGGAAATTTCCCTTTCCTACGATTTTCCGCAACAGTTGATACAGCCGTTAAAACTGTCGAATTTATCGTTGAAACTTCAGGCGACCAATTTATTCCTGATTTACGCTGATGAGGCGCTCAACGGACAAGACCCGGAGTTTTTTAATTCGGGCGGGGTAGCCGCGCCGGTGCCGAAACAATTTACAATGACGTTGAGAATAGGCCTGTAAGAGTTATGAATTATGAGTTATGAATTAAAACAAATATGAAAAAGAAATTATACATATTATTATCCCTGTTGGCGGTCACCGGTTTTTCGTGTAATGACTTCTTGGATGAAATGCCGGATAACCGGGCGGAACTGGACTCCTTCGAAAAAATTAGGAAATTGCTGGTCTCGGCCTATCCCTCCCACGGCTACATGATGGTTACCGAACTTTCGGCGGACAACGGCGACGACCATGCAGACAACACAAATACCGACCAGTTTTACGACCAAGTTTTTTACTGGCAGGACGTAACAGCCGGACATAACGAAACGCCGGCGCAAATATGGTCGGGGTGTTATGGCGCCATTGCCTGCGCCAATCAGGCGTTGGCGGCCATTGAAGAATTAGGCAACTCGCCGGAAATGCAACCGCTCAGGGGCGAAGCGCTGGTGTGCCGCGCATACGCGCACTTCGTGCTGGCCAACGTCTTTTGCCAGCACTACAGTCCCGCACACGCCGGCAGCGATTTGGGCATCCCCTACATGGAAAAGCCCGAAACGGAGTTAGCGCCCAAGTACGATCGGCCCTCGCTCGCGTCGAACTACGAAAAAATAGCCGCCGACCTCGAAGCAGGCCTGCCGTTGATTGAAGATAAAACGTATGACATCCCTAAATACCACTTTAACAAAAAGGCTGCCCATACTTTTGCTTCTCGCTTTTACCTGTACTACCAGCAATGGGACAAGGTCATTGAACATTCCACCGCCGCGCTGGGCATGTCGCCGCAACTACTGTTGCGCGACTACGTTTACCTGAATTCGTTGCCAAAAAACCTGAACGACGTTTCCAAAAAATATTCCGGGTCTGAAGTCAAAGCCAACTTTTTATTGCTCACCGACTACTCTATAGCAGGCTATGCATTGAATGGCGCCTACAGTAATGCCGCCCGCTATGCGCACGGGCGAATGCTTTCCCAAAAGGAAACCATTGAAGCTACCGGCCCATGGGGCGCCTACAGCTACGATACCTACTACCTGCCACCGTATGTGCTTGTATCCGCCAACATGGATAAGGTGGCGCTGCCGCGCACGCCCGAATATTTCGAATTTACCGACCCGGTAGCGGCAACCGGCTATTACCGCACCGTATATGTGCCTTTCACAGCCGAAGAAGCGCTATTAAACCGCGCTGAAGCTTACATCATAAAAGAAGACTATGCCGCTGCCACTGCCGACATCCAGTTATGGGCCAACAACACCATTAAAACCGGCGCCAATTTGATAACAGAAACCCGCATTGCCAGCTGGGCTAATGACTTTGATTATTACACACCCGACCGCCCCACGCCAAAAAAACAGATTAATCCCGATTTTCAAATCACAGAAGGGAAGCAGGAAAATTTCATCCAATGCCTGCTCTTCATACGCCGCATAGAAACAATGCACATGGGGCTGCGGTGGTTCGACCTGAAGCGCTACGGGATAGAAGTAACCCGCCGTGTACTGAACAACGGCGGCAGTTTGTTGCTGGAAACCCGCACAACGCTTACGAAACGGCATAATCGCTATGCCATACAAATCCCGCTCGACGTGAGGTCGGCGGGCATAACGCCCAATCCGCGTTAAATAATTATGAGTTATGAATTATAAAACAGATATGAAAAAATTTATACTATATTTACTGATGACCCTGCCGGCGGGCATGTGGCTCGGCTCCTGCTCGGAAGACGCCCTGAACAGTGAAAGCATACTGAAAGAAACCGCGCGTGTTGAAAACGAATTAGATCGCTGGCTGTTTAATAATTACATGTTGCCTTACAATGTTCGTGTCATCTACCGGATGGAAGACATTGAGTCGAACATGAGCTACAACCTCGTGCCGGCCGAATATGACAAATCCATTCAAGTTGCAAAATTAGTGCATTTCGCCGGGCTGGAAGCCTTTGACGAAGTAACCGGAAGCCATGATTTTATCCACGACAATTTTCCAAAAATATTTCTTTTTATCGGCTCGGGAGCAGTCAGGAACGATGGCAGTGAAATTTTGGGTGCGGCAGAGGGCGGCGAGAAGATGATTTTTTACCGCGTCAATTTTTTCGAACAACAGAACAACGTTGTCGTTGGCTTGGTGTTCCATGAATTTGGACACATCCTCGACGCGCGGAAACCGCGCCCCAGGGAGTTTGACGAAATCAGCGGAAGCGGCTACGTGGGCGATGTGTATGACACCCGCTACCCCAACCAAAGCGATGCATTGAAAGCCGGCTTCCTGACGCCCTACGCCGCCAGCAGCCCGGCCGAAGACTTTACCATCACATGGGGCGAATACTTTACCAGAACCGCAGAAAGCTGGGAAGCCCTGCTCGCTTCGGCAGGAACCGGAAGAGCCACCATTGAAGCGAAATTTGCAATCATAAATACCTACATGCGGGACGAGTGGAACCTCGACACAGACCAACTGCGCGCTGTAGTGCTGCGCCGGGAAAACGAAGCAAAATATCTTGATTTAACAACCCTTGACTAAAAAGAAAAAGTATGAAAAAAATAATCGCATATTTACTCCTTCCCTTCCTGCTGCTTTCCTGTACAAAAGACGCCGACCGGTTATTCCCCGACACGGCCGCCGACAGGATGGAACAGCGCGTTAAAGAAAACCTGACCACCCTGCAAGACGCCTCTAATGGGTGGGTCATGACCCTGTATCCTTCCGACAAACAACTATATGGCGGATATACCCTGTTTGTGAAATTCCACGACGATAACCGCGTAACGGTGGCCTCTGAACTGAAACGCTCGTCCGATCCGGACGCCATCACCAGCCTGTACATGGTGATGCCCGAAAGCGGCCCCGTATTGACGTTTGACTCTTATAATGCGTTTATCCATTATTTTTCAGAACCGCGAAACCCCAATGGGCCGGTGGAACTCGGCATGGGCGGCGACTACGAATTTATGATTATGGACGCCTATCCGGATGAAATTATATTAAAAGGCAAGAAAACCGGAAATAAAATCACTTTAGCGCCCATTGACGCCGGTGAGAATTGGACTACGTTAATGAAACAATATGTTGATGCCGCCCGGAAAATGGAATTTCTGCAAGGAACGTGCCGGATAAACGAAACGGATATTATTGTACAAAAAGACGAGTCGCGCAACCTGAACTTTTATTACAATGAGAACAAAGTACAGACCATCCCCTACCATTACACGCCCGACGGACTGGTGTTCTATAAGCCGTTCAAACTGGGGGATGTGGAAATAAACGCCCTGCTATATATCGACGACCC
>JAIRLT010000231.1 GCA_031259225.1 Prevotellaceae bacterium | reverse complement strand
ATACCTTATTTATATATCCAAAAAGCGCGGGAGGTGGATAGCCAGTCGGCTTCGCTGTCGGCGAGGGCTTGCCGTATTTCGCGTTCGGAGGCGCGTCCTTTCAGGTAATCCAGTAACAGGTCATTGCCAGCCAAGAGTTCGATAGCCGTTTTGTCGTTGCCTTTTTCGTACACGCCCTCGCGCCATGCAAACCCCTCGAAGCCGGAGAGGAAACGCAGGATGCGCAGGCTGTGCAGCAACGAATGGTAAGGTTTTCCGGTCAAGTGCAGTTGGAAGCCGTAGCAAATATCGCCGCTGTGCTTGTGGAACGTGGGAATGAAATGCAGCAACCGCAGCCTTGCGCCCTCGCTGTGGAGGGGATGCTGCGGGTCGTTCCAGTTGCTGTAACCGTGGGAGCGGTTGTAGTCATGCAGCGGGCGAAGGAACGGCGCGCCGAAGATTTCAAAGGGTCGGGTGGTGCCGCGTCCTTCGCTCAGGTTTGTGCCTTCGAGCAGGCATTGCCCGCTATACACCATGCAGGTATACGCCGACGGGATATTCGGCGAGGGATAAATGGCGCAGGGCGTTTTTACAAAAGTATTGCCTGCGCCCGGCAGCGCAAGCGGGACGGCATATTGCCGGTCGAGCGTATAGGGAATTACCGTCAGCGGGAAGGGCGCATTCAACCGGCGGTGCAGGAAACCGCACAATTCACCGAAGGTTAATCCATGCCGGTGCGGCAGCCCCTCTACGCCGATGAACGACGCATATGTCCTGCTTACCGGGATGCCTTCGACCTGCCTGCCTGCGGGATTTGGGCGGTCGAGTACATATACTTCCGGCTGCAGGCGGTGTTCCGCCAAAGAGCGGAATAATTTTTCCACAGTGGAAATAAACGTATAATAGCGGCAACCCACATCCTGCAAGTCGATGACGATAGCATCAAGGTCGTTCAGCTTGTCCAATGGCGCCGACAGCGAAGCCTCGCTGCTGCCATAGAGCGAAACGAAATCAACGCCATCCAAATGCAGGCAGCGGTAGAACGCCCCGGAATTGAGGGCTTCCTGGTCTTGTAATTCGGCAAAGAGCCCGTGTTCGGGCAGGAAGAGGCGGTGCAGCTTGCCGCACCGGTGCAATTGTTCAAACAGGTAGCAGCCTTCCGAGAAATCCCATGAAGCCTGATTGCACAATAATCCTATGCGACCTGTAAGCGAGCCGTCGCCGGCAAGTTGCAGCAGGGTTTTAGCGGCTACTCTCATCGGACGGTTTTGCTAACAGTTCTTCAATTACGCGCACCATCCCGGCAAACTCGTCCGGGTCGTAAAGGCGCGTCAGGAAAGCGATTTTGCCGTCGCGGTCAATGATGATGTTCCGCGTTACGCCGGCGCCCTGCGCGGCATAGAGATGGAACTTCCCGCCGCTTTCGTCCAGCGTCAGCGGATAGGTTACTTGAATGGTTTCGGCGAATTTCTGCGTTGTATCCGCCGGCTCTTTATAATCGACGGCAATGAGTGCGAAGTCCAAATTCTCTTTATATTTTTGCCAGATGTCGCGCTCGATGTAGGGCATTTCTTTCCGGCATACGCCACACCAACTTGCCGTGAATTGCAGCATCACTATTTTACCGCGGTAACTACTCAACCGCTCCGTGCTGCCGTCTAAATATTGAATGTCAAAATCGGGCGCGTCATCGCCTACTTTCACAATATAGCCGCGCGAAGCGTCTTCTATTTGCGTCGTGCGGTTACGGCAGGCGAAAGCCACGCACAAGAGAACGAATAATAAAACAGGAATTTTTTTCATAGTTTTATATGTTATGTTTTTTTCTACAAAGATAACGGTTTTGCGGAAAGATGCAAAAATAAGATGCAGGAAAATATTTTACAAAAAATGATTTTCCTTACGCCGGTAGCATTTAGTAATTGAGTATATATCGCGCTAAAACCCGAAATCGGTTACATTTTTTTCTTCCTGCTGTTCCCATTGGGGTAATTGCGCTACTTGGTGTTCGGCGTTCCCCTGTATGAAAATGGCTTTGCCGGGACGCCCGGGGCAAATATATTCGCAGCCGCCACAGCCGACACATAAACTGGTATCCACTTCCGGCACCAGCAAGCCGTCGCGGTATGGCACCATGTGTACTGCCTTGGTGGGACAGTGTTCGTCGCATGCGCCGCAATCCGTTCCATCAATCACCACAATGCAGTTGTCGGCTTTGAAGGTGGCTTTGCCAATCTGGGTGATTTTCTTTTGCTCTACCGTCAAGGGGCGCAATGCGCCATTGGGGCAGATAGACGAACAGTCCGTACATTCATAATTGCAATAGGAATTATTGTAATCCATGACCGGCATCAGCACGCCGTCCAAACCGTACTCGCCCAATGCCGGACGCAACACTTGCGAAGGACATTTGGCGATACACGCATGACACGCCGTACAATGCTGTTTCAGGTGTTCCAAGCTTTGCGCACCCGGCGGGGCAATGGCTTTCGGGTTATTGGCGGGCAACCGCAGTTTCGGGATTACTAATTTAGCCAGCGCCGCCGCTCCCAACAGCCCTGCCGAGGCGATGAATACCCTGCGTTTACCCGGGTCGGGCAATGCCGGCTGTTCTTTCCGGGCATAGGCAAACCGGAAACCAATGGCATTAAATTTACAAACCGTTGTGCAATTGTAGCACTGCACGCAACGCGAAGTATCTACCCGTTCTTCTTTTGCATTTACGCATTGCGCCTTGCAGGAAATTTCACACATACGGCAATGGGTACACTTGTCTTTGTCAATGCCGATACGGAAAAGGGAATATTTGGAAACCAAGCCCAGCAATGAACCGACAGGACAAATGGTGTTACAGTACAAACGTCCGCGCCAAGCGCTCATGACGGTAATCAGTATAAAAAACACCGCACCGCCAATAATACTGCCGTAAGTAAAGGTTTTGTAACTTACGCGGTAAAACGTTGTAGAAAACAGGGACGCCCCCAGATTGTTGATACCGGTTACCGACGGACGGAATACGTTTTCCGCCACACGCCCGTAATTGCTGTAAGGGTCTAACCATAATAACAAGGTTGCGCTGCCTAAAATCATCAAGGCTACGGTAGCGGTCATAATGCCGTAACGCAGCCACCGGTGCGGCTTTGCATATCGGTAACGACGCGCTTTCTTACTTTTGAAAAGATTGGCGACCGTCGTTACCACATCTTGGAAGATGCCGGCAGGACAAAGTACGGAACAATAGACACGCCCCAATAAAAGGGTGAGCAATACGATAAACAGCAATATTCCCAATGTCCCGGTAGCGGCGCCCAGCAAGGCGGGCGTGAACTGCCACCGTAGCAGCCCCTGAAAAAAAGCAGTTGTTTCCCCACTGATATCTACAAAAACCAGCGTAATGGACGTTAAAACCAATAACGCAATAAGGACACGTAAACGACAAAATATTTTATACATAATTTTGGATTTTTCCTACCGGTTTACACAAGTTATACGCCGTCCTGTTTAAAACAGTTCGTAACTCTGTTGATAACTTTTGTAATTTGTGTAATTATAAGCTGATACGCTCTATCTTCAGGGTATCCAGTTTGGTTGTTCCCACGCTCATTTCTTCACCCAGTTTGATATGGCTGGCGTCATTAATGCTCATGGTTTTGTATTGGTTGAAAAATTTCACGGAAGCCGTATCCACTGCCACCGGGTCAATCGCGATAAAGATCGCTTTGGGCGTTTGCACGTCGCTCAGGCTGGTGCCTTGCGGACCGTTTTGCGTCATAATCCGGTAAGCGTCTACAATATGTAATGCCGGTTTTTTATACGTGGAAAAATCGGCAATACATTGTTGCAAATCGTTGGAATGCCAGAAGCGGCGATCCCACACCACGCCCATATTATTTTTCATGGCTATCGTCATCTTTGCGCCGCCATGATTTTTCAATATCGGCACATTTATCCACACGTCATAATCTAAAATCGCTTCATGCACTTTGGCTCTTTTCAGGCGTTTCCCTTTTGGAATGGATACTTCCCGGTAGTACTTTTCTTCGTGTGCAAACAGCATTTTCCCACCGGCAGCTTTCACGGCTTCTTCAATACCGCTGGTCTTGTAACATTGTTTCCAGTCGTCGCAAGTATGGTCGAAAACGCCTACTTCCGAAGCGCCTGCCGCTAAACAGTCTTTCACAATCGCCGCCACTAATTCGGGATTGGTATCTGCCGCCAGTTCGGGTTTACGGTCCCAGCCTATATTCGGCTTGACAACGACCCGTTGTCCTTTCTTCACGAATTTTCCGATACCGCCCATCGCGGCAATGGCTTTTCCGTAAAGTTGCACAGGCTCGCCGCCCATTACTGCTACTAAATCATTTGCCGTAGCGGAAGCCTTTGCCGGCTTGCCCAACAAATTTTTCGGCTGGAGTTGCATCATGCCGGCTGCACCGCCCAATGCAAGCGTCTTTAGAAAATTTCTGCGTTCCATATTTAATAATTTAAAAGGTTTTTGGATTGTCAAAAGTACAAATAATTATTGAAATACAAAAAATGTTCCTCTTTTTTTTATGTCGTCGCCGGCAAGCAAGTGCCCTGCATGTTCCTGTTGCGAATGCCCGCAGGTAAAAAACAATAACTAATAATACCATGACAGGAATAAACCAAAATATACGTGCAGCACGCCCAATTCTATCGAAAGAATGGTGCATTTATTCGATTAAATGGCGAATTTAACCGAATAAATAGCAAATTTAATCGAATGAATGGCGAATTTAATCGAATAAATGGTGAATTTAATCGAATAAATGGTGAATTTAATCGATTAAATCGCAAATTTAATCGAATAAATGGTGAATTTAATCGATTAAATCGCAAATTTAATCGAAACAATTCGGCATTGTATCGCTTGTTTTTGGCGTTATTATTTACCCTTTTATGAAATATTAACTTTTAAACCAGAAGATTATGGATTTAGCAATCCCAACCAAAGATGCGGATTTTTATGTACCGGCGTTTTTTTTGAATGAAGAAAGTCCCTAACCCCCGAGAGGGGAATTGAACTTACCGGCAATTGAATTTGTCATTATGGAGGATTTTTGCTATATTTGCACTAAAATATGATTATTTAATGTAAGAATTTTATTGATTTTTTATGAAAAATTTAATTATTTTAGGGTTTTTATCAGCAGCGTCCGTCGCGTTTGCGCAGCCGGTACTCACCTATCAGACACACGGGCTGAAAGCCGGTGAAAATAATTCGATGCGGCAAGTACAATACGTGGAACCGGGCGGCGCCGGCGCCATGCAGACATGGGATTACACGCACCTGTCCCCCCTGAACGAAGGAAAAACGGAAACGGTGGAACAAGGCGAAAACGGCGCGTTGAAAGTAACGGCTGTTGATGGCGGCGTATTCACTTATGCCTGCAATGAAGATGCAAATGTGTACGAAAGTTATATGGGTCCCGGGCGGATGGTTCGTTTCGAGCAACCCATTATTAAAATCCGCTATCCGTTTAGTTACGGCACTATATTCACCGGTTCGTTTAGCGCCCGCTGTTTCTATGGCGCCGACCACGAAATGGGCGGCAACATGGCGGGTAATTATTCGTCGGAAGCCGATGCCTACGGCGTATTGCTATTGCCGGACAATGTAACATTGTACAATGTACTCCGCGTGAAAACAAAGGAAAGCTATGTCGAAGAACTTTGCAACAACACGCAAGTCGAACTGGTGAAATACCTCTGGTATGCGGATGGATACCGCTATCCGGTATTTGTTACATGGAATATCACCTACACGCCTGAAAACGGAACGCCCTCCACCGTCAACGAATCGTTCTACACCACCGCTACACTGGCAAACACGCCCGCGACGGCAACGCCCGACATAACCATCACCACCGAAGATATTACCGAAGAACAAATCGCTAATACTATTGTGGAGCCCGAAGTAACGTATTCTATCTTCCCCAATCCTTATAATTCGTACTTTCATTTAACCTATACGCTGGAAAAGGAAACATTGGTAGACATTGCCCTGTTCTCTACGTCGGGACAATACATTAAACATTTGGTGAAAAGCGTACGGCAAAAGGGACCGCAACATATTACCTACAATCCCCGCTCGTCGGATTTGGCAGGGTTTTACCTGTTGCGCATGTCGTTTGATGATAAGGTGTATGTACAGTCGTTAGTGAAAGAATAATTCAAAGATTTCAAGATTTAATAATTTTGCTTCGCTTTATCCGGCGGAGCAATTTTTTTGACAGGCGATGGATTTAGAGTGGTATTTATATGTGATTGTACTTGCCTCCGGCATTGTTTGCGGCATCATCAATACGCTGGCGGGCGGCGGCTCGCTCATCACCTTGCCGGTGCTGATGACGGTTATCTCCGGCGAGAATTCCGCCGCCGAAGCAAACGTAACCAACCGGCTGGGCTTCCTGTTCCAATGCATCGTGGCGTCTGTCCGGTTTAAAAAGAAAAAAACCTTTGAATGGTCATGGGGGATGCGTCCGGCTATCCCGTTAATGCTCGGCACCCTCATCGGCGCATGGATAGCCGTGCATGTACCGAATGATATTATCCGGCAAGCCACCGGCGTCATACTGATTTTTATGCTGCCGGTGATTTTCCTGCGACCTGAAAAATGGCTGAAGAATAAGGTAACCGCCATGCCGGAAATAAAGTGGTGGCTCTATCCGGTTTATTTTGCACTCGGCATTTATGCCGGTTTCCTGCAAGCCGGCATTGGTTATTTCCTGCTGATTTTACTGGTGCTTGGCACCGGCTACGATTTGCTTACCGCCAATTCCATTAAAGTTTTTGTCGTGTTATTTACGACGGTGGCGTCGTTGATTGTTTTCTTTATTTATGCCAATAAAGTAAAAATACATTACGACGTCGGCATCCTGCAAGCTGCCGGACAAGCCGCCGGCGCATGGCTCGGCGTGAAATTCGCCACCACATGGAAACCGCAAATAATACGCTGGCTATTGATAGCGCTCATCACGGCGTTTGCCGTAAAGTTACTGGTATTCTAAAGCACGTCCTGCTAAATGCAACCAAAGCAAGAAAAACCGTATGCTGGAAAGTATTTTCGTGCGCTTT
>JAIRLT010000118.1 GCA_031259225.1 Prevotellaceae bacterium | reverse complement strand
GACTACGCCCTCGCCGAAGCGCACACCAAAGTAGGCGTATTAGGCATTAAAGTCTGGATTTGCAACGGCGAAATATTCGGTAAGCGTGATTTATCGCCCAATGTAGGCAATGCTGCCGTGGGAGGCAATGCCGGCGAACGCACCGGCGGCGAACGCCGACCGCGCAATAACCGTGGCGGCGGCGACCGCGAACGCCGCGACAGGGGCGAGCGTCGCGATAGGGGCGAACGCCGCGAACGCCGGGAACGGAAAAGCTAAAAAGAAAATCCCCCCGAATAAAAATCCCGGAAACATAAAAAGGAAAGAGGCTGTTCAAAAAAATTTGAACAGCCTCTCCTGCATTTGCTGCAGGTTGCCGGGCGGCGCAAAGCAGCAAGTGCAGGACGAAGCAGATTTCTCAACTCCGCTCCGCTTCGCCCGGAATGATGAGGCAATGGATATTTGGAGATTTGGAGATGTGGCTGCCGCGCCAGTCCATTATCACATCATCACATCATCACATTATAAAGGTCAGCGCTAACCACTAAATTCATAATTCATCATTTAAAAAAACTTTTGGCATTAAAAAAGTAATTCTTAACTTTGTGCCACACAGCTTAGAAAAAAAAACGTATGCCTGTGCAAAACTTATTGATAAAACCTTGCCCAAGTTCCCGGACGGACTTGCAGAATGTTCTGCAACCTTGCCCACACCCGGAAACGGACTTGCAGAATGTTCTGCAACCTTGCCCGCATCCGGAAACAGACTTGCAGAATGTTCTGCAACCTTGCCCGTACCCGGAAACAGACTTGCAGAATGTTCTGCAACCTTGCCCGCACCCGGAAACGGACTTGCGCACTGGGCGCAAACCCTGCCCTCGTCCTCGGAGGGACTTGCTGCAGGCGCCGCAACCGTCATTCCGACCGGAGCGGTGAGGCACGAGCCGCGAAGCGGAGGAATCTGCTCCAAGAATGCAGGCAGTAGGCAGTGCCGGTGCGCCAGCTAATCAGAAATTAGAAATCAGAAATTAAAAACACTAAAAAAAAACTATCATGAAAAAACTACTAACCTTAATGCTTGCAGCGGCGGCGATAGCCGTAACCGGCTGCAAAGAAGACGAACCTAAAAGCGCCGCCTGTGATATCACCGCGTTTACGGTGAACAGCACGGCGTGGAATATCAGCGGGAATGACATTACTTATACTTTCCCGCCGGAAACAGCGGCAACGACCCTGACGCCAACTATAACCCTTTCGCCGGGCGCTACAATAGACCCGCCTTCGGGTGTGGCGCAGGATTTCTTTACCGGCACGGGCGTAACCTATACCGTTACCGCCGAGGACGGCGTGACGAAAAAAACCTATACCGCTAAAGCAACGAGAACGCCCCACACCGCCTGCGAAATCGTTTCATTCACGGTAGATGACGTGGCGTGGAATATCAGCGGGAGCGACATTACTTATACTTTCCCGTCGGAAACAGCGGCAACGACCCTGACTCCAACTATAACCCTTTCGCCGGGCGCTACAATAGACCCGCCTTCGGGTGTAGCGCAGGACTTCTTTACCGGCACGGGCGTAACCTACACCGTTACCGCCGAGGACGGCGTAACGAAGAAAACCTATACCGCCAAAGCAACTATTCAGGCTACAGCCTCCGGTACTACGGGCAGTTGCACTTGGACGCTCACCGGCGCTGCCCCAAACTATACCCTCACGATTAGCGGCAACGGCGCTATGGGTGATTACGATGTCGGCGATATTAACAGACCGTCGTGGTACCTGTATAGGGACGACATCAAAACGGTAGTTATACAGGAGGGGGTAACCACTGTCGGTACGTATGTTTTTTACCTATGCTCCGGTTTGGTTGAGGTTACTATTCCAAGTTCTGTAATTACTATCGACAATAGCGCTTTTTTCCTTTGTTCCAGTTTGACCGCTATCAACGTGGACGGGGGCAATATGGCATACTCCTCTATTGACGGGGTATTATTCAACAAAGACCAAACAATATTAATGTATATTTCCGGTGGCAAATCCGGCGCTTATACCATTCCCAACTCGGTACTCACTATCGGCGTGAGCGCTTTTCTCGGTACCAGCTTAACCGAAGTAACTATTCCCAACTCGGTAACCACTATTAGTGAGATGGCTTTTATACGTAGCGAGAGCTTGCGCAAAGTTATTATGGGCAATGGGGTAACCACTATTGGCGAGTATGCTTTTTATGGTTGCAGCGGTTTATCCGAAATTACTATTCCCGGTTTGGTAACCGTTATCGACACGGGTGTTTTTGCCAATTGCTTTGCCTTGCGCGAAATTACCATACCCAACTCGGTAACTACTATTAGCGAGTTTGCTTTTCAACGCACCGGCTTGAGCGAAATTACCATTCCCAACTCGGTAGCCTTTATTAGCGTAGACGCTTTTTACCGTTGTGAAAGTTTGACCGCTATCAACGTAAACGGGAGCAATACGGCATACTTATCCGTTGATGGCGTATTGTTCAATAAAGACCAAACAACATTGATAACCTACCCTTGCGGCAAGTTCGGCAGTTACATCATTCCCGGTGAAGTAAACACTATCGGAATATATGCGTTCCAGTATTGCACCGGCTTGACTGGCGTTACTATTCCGGCATCGGTAAACACTATCGAAAATTATGCTTTTATCCGTTGCACCGGCTTGATCGGCATTACTAACTATAACCCGGAACCGCAACCTGTCGCCACCAATGTTTTTGGTAATAATACTACCGGTGTCAATAAAACCACCTGCATACTACAGGTGCCGGCAGGCTCTGTGGCGGCTTACAAAGCGGCAACGGTCTGGAAAGACTTTGTAAACATAGAGGCTATTCCTTAAACAGGAAAATATAATCCGGGCGGTTCGTTATCCCTCTTCCGCCCGGTCGCCAAGCAACGCTAAAAGCAGTGCCGGCATGCCAGCCAATCAGAAATTAGAAATTAAACGTCCACCCGTGAGGGTGGGCGGTTTTTTTTGTGAGGGAATGGAATATTTTTTTTACCTTTGGCTACAGCGGTTATTGCCGGATATGGTTTTTATCTTATTTATAAACAAAAAAAATAAAACAACATGGAATTAACGTATTTATTTTTGGCACTTGCAGTGGGCGTAGGAGCGGCATTTATTATAAATGTCGTTCATGACCGCATGAAAAACAAAAAAACTGGAGTAGCGTAACACAATATCTTTTGCACTCCTGTTCGGTTGAGGTTGCACCTCTGCCGAACTTATAGAATAACCACTGCCGCCCGCCTGCAAAGGGTGGGCGGCTTGCTTAATTAAAAAGAAGAGTTAAGAATTTTTGCTAACTTTGCAGAAACAAAATATAAGATGAAATTTTACGTGGATACATCTGTTTGGGGAGGTTTCAACGATACGGAATTTTCAGCATGGACTATTCCCTTTTTTGAGCAGGTAAGACAGGGGAAGTTTACAATTGTATTATCAAATGTGGTGGTAGATGAATTACAAAAAGCGCCTGCCATTATTCGTGATTTGCCTATCAGCATACCCCCTGCATATCTGGAACTGGCTTCTGTTACAGAAGAACAGTTGCTCCTCGCCGACCGATATATCCAAGAGGGTGCACTAACACCTAAATTCCACTCCGATGCGCAACACATCGCGATGGCAAGCGTCTTAAAAGTTGATAGTTTAATAAGCTGGAACTTTAAACACATGGTAAATTTTTTTCGTATCCGGCAATACAATTCTATCAATTTGAAATATGGCTATTCTACGATAGATATAAGAACACCAAAAGAAATAGTATATGAAAACGAATAAACAAACGGAAACAACATTCCATGTTATGGATTACGTCCGGCAAGTTCGTGCAGAAATGAATGAATTGTATTTGCAAGACAAATCGAAATATTTGGCACGTTTAAATGCATCTATGTCTGATTTTGTGCGCCGGCAGTCAGGCGCTTATTCATCGCACTTCGTTAAGAACATTTAATTCCCCGTCCGGTCGAGGTTCTACCTCTGCCGAACTTATAGAATAACCACCGCCGCCCGCCTGCAAAGGGTGGGCGGCTTACTTTTAGGGAAGTGAAAGAAAAATTTTGCGTATATTTGTGGGAAAATAAAGTTTTATTATGGAAATGATTAGGAAAATAATGCATGCGCAACAACTTTCACCGATTATGCCTATACCCCCACAAATGCAAAACATCCGTGTAGAAGTTATCGTATTGCCTGTGGTTAAAACAAACAAAGTTTCTCATACGGCGGAAAACATGAAAGGCTACTTAAAACAGTATGCCAATCCCGCTCTAATTGAGCAGGAGAAAAACGCATGGACGCTTAACCTGAAAGAAAAGTATGGTAATCTTTGATACTAATGCAATACTCCGGTATATTCTACAAGACAATGCCTCAATGGCTGACGCCGTAGAAAAGGAAATAGCATTAAATAATTGCTTGCTTCCTGTGGAAGTAATTGCAGAAATGGTGTATGTTTTAAGCAAAGTGTACAAAATAGAACGAAATACCATTGCTAAAACTATTGAGGGGATAATGGACATAGACCATATTTGGGTTTATTATCCTAATGTTGTTTCTTCCGCTATCAGCGCTTATGCCTCAACCAAACTTGACTTTATTGACTGTCTGCTTATAGGATATGCTAAAAGCGAAGATCACACTATATTCACTTTTGACAAAGAACTAAAGAAACAGTTATCCTTTTGAGCTAATCCGGAAAATATCACCGCCTGCCCGTGAAGGTAGCGGTTTTTTGTGAGGGAATGGAATATTTTTTTACCTTTGTCTACAGCGGTTATTGCCGGATATGGTTTTTATTTTATTTATAAACAAAAAAATAAAACAACATGGAATTAACGTATTTATTTTTGGCACTTGCAGTGGGCGTAGGAGCGGCATTTATTATAAATGTCGTTCATGACCGCATGAAAAACAAAAAAACCGGAGTAGTGTAACACAATATCTTTTGCACTCCTGTTCGGTCGAGGTTCTACCTCTGCCGAACTATTGAATAGGCACCGCCGTCCACCCGCAAAGGGTGGACGGCTTGCTTTTAGGAAAGTGAAAGAAAAATTTTGCGTATATTTGTGAGAAAAATAAGGGTTATGAATGAAATCAATAACACTTCTATAGATGTCGAAAAGATAATAAGGCATTGGACAGAAAGCTCGGATAACGATTTTAATGTAATGCTTTCGCTATACCGGTCGAAAACATATAGCTGGGCATTATTTATCGGGCATATTTCGATTGAAAAATTATTGAAAGCCTATTACGTAAAAGCGAAGAAAACACATGCGCCGTTTACGCATAACCTGTATCGGTTAGCAGAACTCAGCGCACTGGAACTAACGGATGAATATGCAGACTGGCTCTACAATATTACCACATTCAATATAAGTGCACGGTATGATGACTATAAAAAGGAGTTTTACATGCTTTGTACTGCTGATTACACAAAAGAATGGATTGACAAAATTAAACAGTTACGTTTATGGATAAAAGACAAGCTATAGCTGTTGCGCAGCAATATGCCACGATAGTAAAGTCGAACTTTGATTACGCTAAAATCATTTTGTTCGGCTCTTATTCAAAAGGCAATTTTAATGAACATAGCGATATTGATATTGCTGTGGTCTTTGACGATTACGACAACCACATCCAACGGCAAGTAGAACTGTTAAAACTGACACGTTACGTAGATAGCCGCATTGAACCTCATCCCTTCCGGGAGAAGGATTTTAATATAAACAATCCTCTCGCTTACGAAGTGTTATTGTCCGGTGAAGAGCTACACGTGTGAGCTGCCGCAGCCGGTAAAATCTATTTGCTGCAATGTCAATATCGGAGCCGGGTTTTACTGCGCCGTCTTTCGCCGAGCCGAACAAATAGGCAAATGGCACATTGGGGAAATTTTCCCGGATAGTTTGTGTTATTTGCCGTATGTCTATTGTTTTTTCGCGCATCATAGCAGGTGAAAAGAATACAAATATATCATTTTTTATTGTTCACTCTTTCTTCAACACCATCGCCGTGCGGCTGGGGATGTAGAGTTGTAAGAAGTTTTTCCCGTTGTCCGTGAAAGTAAAATGCGGCACGTGGTCGTCTACGCGGGAGAAGCCGTCGAAACAGGCGGCGTCGCTGTCGAGCAGCGTGAGGTATTTTCCCGCTTCGGCTTCAAAACGGTAATTGTCGAACGATTTCAGCGGATTAAAATTGAAGACGAATAACCACCCGCCACGCTTAAATACCAGCACCTGGTCGGCAATATGCTGCACAAGGGCAAAGGGGCGGTATTCAAAAATGGCAGAAGCCGCGCACAGGCGGATCATCGCGGCGTCGAACGCATGGAGGAAACGGTAGCGCAAGTTGGCGTCGTCTGCCAAATGCCACTGGCGGCGGGCATACTGGTAGCTCCAGTTATTTCCCTCGCGCGGGAAATCTATCCATTCGGGATGCCCGAATTCATTGCCCATGAAGTTGAGGTAACCGTCGCCCGCTGTGGATAACGTAAGCAGGCGTATCATCTTGTGCAAGGCAATGCCGCGGTCAATAAGCAGGTTCCGGTGGAATATGTCCATCGCAAAATACATTTCCTTATCGAGCAGGTGGAAAATAATTGTTTTGTCGCCCACCATTGCCTGGTCGTGGCTCTCGGCATAGCTGATGGTATGCTCGTCGCGGCGTTTGTTGGTAAGTTCGTAGAACATATCGCCGACGTGCCACTGTTCGTCTTTTTTTTCGGTAATGGTTCTTATCCAGAAATCGGCGACGCCCATGCTCATGCGGAAATCGAAGCCCATGCCCCCGGCGGCAAGCGGCGCGGCAAGACCGGGCATGCCGCTCACATCTTCGGCTATGGTAATAGTTCCGGGACGCCATTCGTGCGTTAATTTATTTGCGAGCGACAGGTAGGCGATTGCCTCTTCATCCTGGTTCCCGTCGTAATAAAACGTGTAGTCCGTAAAATCCCGCCCGATGCCGTGATCGTAATAAATCATGCTGGTTACGCCGTCGAAGCGAAATCCGTCAAAACGAAATTCCGACAACCAGTACTTGCAGTTCGACAACAGGAAATGGATAACGTCATTGCTGCCGTAGTTAAAGCAGCGCGAATTCCAGACCGGGTGTTCGCCTTTTGCGCCGCGGTGGAAATACTGGTATTCCGTGCCGTCGAAACAACTTAGACCTTCCACTTCGTTCTTCACGGCATGCGAATGTACGATGTCTAAAATCACTGCTATATTATGCCGGTGCGCCTCGTCAATCAAGCGTTTCAAGTCATCTGGCGTGCCGAAGCGCGAACTCACGGCAAAGAAATTCGACACCTGGTAGCCAAACGAACCATAGTACGGATGCTCCTGTACAGCCATTAGCTGGAGCGTATTATAACCCAGCCGCACTATGCGGGGCAATACTTTTTCACGGAACTCATTGAAGGTAGCCACGCGTTCTTCTTCGCTGCTCATGCCGATATGCGCCTCGTATATCAACGGGTGCTGTACGCGCGGCGGCGGAGCATATTTCCATTTGTAGGCTTTGGGCGGTTGCCATACCTGCGCCGAGAATATTTTTGTTTTCTCGTCCTGCACGGCGCGCGTAACATACGAGGGCAAACGTTCGCCCCGCCCGCCGCGCCATTCCACCAATAATTTATACAGGTCTAAATGTTTCAAGGTTTTTGCCGGCAATGAAATTTCCCAATTCCCGCCGCCGATGGCATGCAAGGCAAAGGTTGATTTCTTTTCCCAGCCGTTGAAATCGCCCAGCAAATAAATCGCCAGCGCATTGGGCGCCCACTCGCGGAAAACCCACTCTTTGCGTGTGCGGTGCAGTCCATAAAACAAATGCCCGTTGGCGGCGTCGCTTAATGTAGCATGCGTACCGCAAAATTCCCGTTCTTTCAGCGCCGCCTGTTCCTGCCGCCTTTCAATGGTTTTCCGGAAAGGCTCGAGGAATAAATCGGCTTCCCACAGTTTCAAATCATGCATAACCGTCCATATTCGTTTGCCCAAAGATACAAAATTTTTTTGCGGAATAATGTGTTTAATGTGCTAATGTGATTAATTATTTAAGAAATAGAAAATATGGGAAGTAATGACAATCCAATTGTCCGTTTATCTTTACAGTTTGCCATTGATGTGATTGAATATTCGGAACTATTGAATGGACACAATAAATTTGTTATATCGAAACAATTGTTAAGGTCAGGGACGTCTATCGGCGCAAATGTGCAGGAAGCGCAGCATGCTGAGAGCAGGGATGACTTTATTCATAAATTAAAAATTGCCGCAAAAGAAACGGCGGAGACAGAATACTGGTTGTTGCTGTGTAAATACGCCCCCTCTTATCCGACCAGTGATATACTAATAGAAAAATGTAATGAACTGGGGAAATTATTGAATAAGATTATTTCTTCCGCAAGACAAAATAATCCCAAATGCCATTAATTAGTCACATTAAGAAATTAGTCACATTAGCACATTAATTATGAAACACGCGCTTTTTATAGACCGTGACGGCACGCTGATTATAGAGCCGTCTGCCGACTGCCAGATAGACAGTCTGGAGAAGTTGGAGTTTTATCCGAAAATATTCCGCAACCTCGCGTTTATCCGTCAGCACTTGGATTTCGAGTGGGTGATGGTAACCAATCAGGATGGGCTGGGCACGGCGTCGTTCCCCGAAAATACGTTCTGGCCGGCGCACAATAAAATGCTGAAAACACTGGAGGGCGAAGGCGTCACGTTCGACGATATATTGAT
>JAIRLT010000196.1 GCA_031259225.1 Prevotellaceae bacterium | reverse complement strand
AGGCGCACGAGGTCGATTTTGGTGGCGGAGGTCTTGATGATATGCATGCGAAACCGCCCGAATTGCAATACTTCGTTGGGTTGCGGAATGCTCTCGTTGCAGTAGGTGATATAGCCTGCGAGCGTTTCGTATTCGTCGGATTCGGGGAGGTTGAGTTCGTAGGTTTTGTTGAGGTATTTTATTTCCAGTCGTCCCGAAAATTCAAATTCCGTATCCGATAATTTTCGTTCGGTCAGTTCTTCGTTGTCGTGTTCGTCGCGTATTTCGCCGAAAATTTCTTCGATGATATCTTCGATGGTCACTAATCCGGCTGTGCCGCCATATTCGTCGGTAACCACCGCCAACGCTTTCCCCTGCTTGATGAAAGAAGCCAGCAGTTTTTGCGCCGGCATGGTTTCGGACACAAAATCTACCGGACGCAACAGTTCCGTCCGGTCTTTTTTCAGGAACAAATCTTTTGAATGGACATACCCTATAATATGGTCGATGGTTTCGCGATATATCAGGATGCGGGAATGCCCGCTGCGGATGAACGCCTGATGCAGGGCGTCGAAGGGGTCGTTTTCGTCTATGGCTGCCAGGTCGGTGCGCGGCACCATACATTCGCGCACGAGCACTTCGGAAAAATCCAACGCATTTTGAAAGATTTCCATATCGTGTTCGTATTCGTTCTCATCGCTGCCGGCGCTGCTCACTTCATTGGACAGGCTCATCAGGTCGGCTTTGCTGAACAGCATTTTGGTGTTTTTCGCAGTCAGTTTTATGCCTGACAGCCGGAGCAGCCCTATCGATAGGGCTGTTACGAATTTCACTACCGGATATAACAGGATATAGCATAAAAATGCCGGTACGCAAAGGGTTTTCAGCAATCCGTTCGGGTTGATCCGCGCGAGCATTTTGGGTAAAAATTCTGCTGTTACCAGCACCACTAACGTAGCGAACAGGGTTTCGATTAGCAATATCCCGCCGCTTGACTGCACGATGTATTCCGAGATGACCGGCTCGCACAGGTTAGCCATGGCAATGCCGTATATCACCAGCGTGATGTTGTTTCCCATGAGCATGGTGGAGATATATTCGCTTGTCCGGCGCAGGAAGAACCCGACGATTTTGGTGTAGCGTTTATTTTGCTTACGGTCTAATTCTATCCTCAGCTTGTTGGACGACAGCAATGCTACTTCCATGCCGGAAAAAAAGGCGGACAAAAGCAACGCCAGCAATACTATGATTAGTGATGAACTCATGGACGGGCTTCTTCTTCCCGGATTTTTTCCGGCATCGCCACCGGGGAAAATATTCTTGCCGGTTGTTTTTTAAGGGAGGGTGTAGCTTCTTTTTGGAGCTGTAAAGCCGCTGCCGGGGGCGTTTCCGTCACTGCCGGCGGTACGGTGGCGGCGCTGTCTTGCGGGGCGGCGGGTTCATCGTCCATGTATAATACGCCGTTGTTGGCATTAAAGAATTTGTATTCTTCGAACCGTTCGTCTGCCACCATGCCCTCCAGTCCGTCGAAAAACAAATCGGGCGTGACGATGCGTACCGGCGCATGGGTATAAATATTTTTCTTCGCCCGGTCCCAATACAGCGTATCGGTGTACAGCGTTTGTTGTTTCAGGTGGTTTTTTACCACTACATTTCCTGTAGCTTTCCAGTATTCTTCCGGTTTTTCGCGGTTGTAGGCATAGTCGGCAATAATTTCGGTTTCCAGTTCGTTGGTGGCGCTGTAAAAGTAAACATGCATTCCTTCCGGGAATACATTGTAGGGTTCTTCGGCAAGCAGGAAGCGTTGCAACAGGGGCGCTTCCAAATTTATCCGCAAGGAGCCGTTTTCGGTATAGTCAATCTGCAACCGGTCGATTTCCAGTGTAGGCACTTGTTTGTGGTCTTCTATGGCGGATAGTTGCGCCTGTTTGTCGTCGCATGCGCCCGGCAGGATAATGCCTGCTGCCAGCGCCGCCAGCAGTTTAGGGGACACGGTACGGCTGCGATTTTTCATGATTATTCAAACCGTTGTTTTATGAACCAGATATCATACAGGCTAAGGCTGACCGACACTTTCCAGTAGCGTTCCCGGATTAAACCGTTGCGGGTGGTTCCCCGCTGCCCCAGTTCGGCGGCGATGTTCACTGCATTGTTCATATTCCCGATAGGGATGCCAACGCCGAGTGTCAGCCCGTAGTTTTTAATGCGGGTATCGTCAAATTGCAGATAGGTGTTTTCAAAAAACAGTCCGCCGCGGTAGCTCCACCGCTTGAGGAAATAACGGATGTCATACCGGTTGGGCGTGTATTCAAAGCCGGCGCGGATAATATGTTCGGGCATGGCTTTGAAATTCCGCGACGCAGGCACGCCAAAATCGGCATGTGTCCAGTCCCTGTAAGTATAATCCAGTCCGGCGAGCCATTTTGCCCCTTCGCTGAGCGTAATCCCCACGCCAATGGAAGCCGGCACCAGCAGGCGGGCGTCCGGATTGCTGTCGTAACGCAGGGTATCGGTACCCATGCCGCCGATACTGTATATGAAATCCGTTTTTTCTATCCGCATGTTGTTCCGGAGCTGGTAAACTGCGCCCGCCGTCAGGCTGTATTTCCCCAGCGGCTGTGTGTACTGCGCACCTAATGCAAATGCAAAATTGCTTGCCTTGATAAGTTTGCCGCTATTGACACTTGACATTCCGGTGGTGTTGGTAAAGTCCACATTGTCGAACCGGTCGATGGAGCCGAAAATATACTGCGCCTGCCCGCCTACCGCCAACCGCCCGAACGAATAGCCCAAGCTCAGCATTAGCTGGTTTAAGCCGCCTTCGCCCTGGTGGGAATAAGTAACATCGCCGCTTTCCACCAGTATTTCCGGTCGTGTTTCTTTCCCGATGACGTCGTAACCGATGCTGCTGTATGGCGACACCAATAGCGCCATAACCAATTTTCCCCATACGGGAAAACTCATCGCCATGTGGTGCATGTTTATACTGTTGTGGACGCTGCTTTGGGCATTAGTGGAGAGGTAGTAATTTTGCATTTCGCCGCCGAAGTCGAACATGAACGACAGTGTGTCCTGCGCACTGAGCGCCGCCGGATTGAGGTAGTTAATCGTCCGGTTATTGCGCATGCCGATGCCGATGCCTCCCATACCGCGGTGGTACGAAAGCCCGGGAGGCGTGAGGTCGCCCACGCCATAGAACGTGTAAGGGGTAAAGGTATTAACGGCGTCCTGGTTTTGAGCGGCGGCTACCGTTACAAACAGCAAGCACAATGCTGCCATGATGAGTTTTTTATAAATATGCATTATAATCGGCTATTTTAGCAAGTCCTGTAAAATTCAAATTTGGAACTACAAATATCGGATTTTTTATTCTTTTGGCAAAATAAATCGCATCGCCGCCGGTAAAAATGACCGTTACGCCGGGGTAAGCATGGATGTATCCTTCCAGTTCATGCACGATGCCCAGCACTACGCCGGCTTCAATGGCTTCCTGCGTAGTTGTCCCCACCGGGGCGGCGCTGCCGGTTACCGCACCCATCGGCAACTGCTCCGTAAACCGGTGCAGTGCCTTGAAACGCATTTGCAGCCCGGGCGAAATATTACCGCCCGGAAATGTGCCGTGGCGGCTTAAAAAGTCAATGGTTATCGCCGTGCCGCAATCAATAATCATGCAGTCGCGTTGCGGAAAAAGATGCTGCGCCCCCACCACCGCCGCCAGCCGGTCAATGCCCAGCGTGCCGGGCGTGGCATACAGGTTGTGCACCGGCAGCGGCAGGGCAGGCGTACAGAAAAGCACTTTTTTTACATACGCCTGCAATTGTTTTTTCACCGCTTCCCCGTCTTTGCGCACGGAAGCCACTACCGCTATCCCCGGTTTACAGGTTTGCACCAGCGGTTGCAGGATGTCGTCCGTCAAGGTTTCATGCTGCTGTACCGCCAGCAGTTTTTCATGATCCGCTACCGCTATCTTAACAGCGCTGTTTCCTATGTCCAGAAGAAGTTTCGTCATTAATTTTTTTTAGTCGT
>JAIRLT010000168.1 GCA_031259225.1 Prevotellaceae bacterium | reverse complement strand
CCGTTAGGGGCGGGATGTTGGTAACCCCGTGCAAGTGCAGCGAAGCGGAACGCAGCACGGGGATACACGATGATGCTTCCTGCACACGCGCGGCGCACAGGCGTTCTGCTATGCACCGGCATTGCTCCGCGCGAAAGGCAGGGGCATTGCATAGACCCCGGGCTGCGCCTGCGGCTTGCACGGGGTTATTAACATCCCGCCCCTTCGGGGCTTCGCTGCGCGAGTGGAGAATGGAGAGTGGATAGTGGAGAATTAGCTGGCACACCAGCTAATTCTCCACTATCCACTCGCGAAGCAGTTTAATAAGGTAATAAGGGTATTGTTCATATACTCGTTCTTTTGCTACTAAGGGAACTTTTTTAATAATTGTTAATAGTTAGTGGACTGGCGCCAGCTAATTCGTAATTCCTAATTCTTAATTTTCCCGCCGTCCCATGAGCCCATTAAATAATCAGCGCATTTTTTCGTATATTTGTACGCAAAATTTACAATATAATGTGCCGGCGCCGGCTAATTCCTAATTCGTAATTCGTAATTTATAATCCTTCCGCCGCCAGCCAATTAGTCACATTAAACAATTAGTCACATTAGCACATTAAAGGACATACATTGGTTGCTGCAAGTCTGCGGTCATTTCCCGGAAAAGGAACAGGCGCTGATTTGCCGCGCCTGCGCCGAAGCGGAAAAAGCAATGGACGGTCGTTGCCGCGAAAACGGCGATCCGCTATTGTACCATGCCGTTACGGTGGCGCGTATGACCATCGAAGACGTCGGGCTGACGGCGGCTTCGGTGATGGCGGTGTTGTTGCACGAAGCCATCCGGCAGGGTATCCGCAATGCCCACACGCCGGAAGGTATGGATGCGTTGCGGGAAATAAAAGAACCGGAAATGCTCAAACCCTACGGCAGCGAAGTCGCCAACATCGTTACCGGATTGAATAAAATTGCAACCATCGACATCAAACAGACCAGCCTGCAAGCCGATAATTTCCGCAAACTCATCGTATCCTACTCCACCGATCCGCGTGTAACCATCATCAAGTTGATTGACCGGTTAGAGGTCATGCGCTCGCTGGACTTTTTCCCGAAATCGAAACAGCAGAAAAAGGCGGCAGAGACCTTGCTGCTGTACGCGCCGCTGGCGCACCAGTTGGGGCTTTATAATATCAAGTCGGAAATGGAAGATTTGTCGCTGAAATTTACCGAACCCGACGCCTACCGGCTAATCACCAACAAGCTGAAAAGCTCCGCCGGCGAACGGGAACGCTTCCTGCAGGAAACACTGCAACCTATCGAACAAGCCCTGCGGAAAGAAGCGCTGCCCTGCGAAATCAAAAGCCGTACGAAATCCGTATACTCCATCTGGAAAAAGATGCAGGCGCAGAAAATAGATTTTGAGAAAGTGTACGACATATTCGCAACCCGCATCATCATAGATACGCCGCCGGACAAGGAAACGGAAGACGCCGCCTGCTGGAAAGTTTATTCCATCGTGCAAAAAACCTACGACACCGACGATACCCGCCTGCGCGACTGGATAAGCAAACCCAAAGTCAGCGGCTACCGCGCGCTGCATATGACCGTGCTGGACAAATACGGGCAAGCCATGGAAGTGCAGATACGTACCACCGGCATGGACGACGCCGCCGAACGCGGCGCCGCCGCCCACTGGAAATATAAGGGCATACAGACCCTGGGCAGCATGCAGGCATGGCTCGACAGGGTACGGCAACTCATGGAAACGCCCAACGAAGGAAGCGTACAGCAAATGACCGGCGTCCAGTTAAACGAAATCATCGTATGCACCCCCGCGGGCGACCTGCGCCGTTTGCCGGCAGGCGCTACGGTGCTTGACTTTGCCTTCGACCTGCATACCAATATCGGGTTGCACACGGCAGGCGCAAAGGTCAATGGACGCATCGTACCGATTAAGGAAACCCTCCGCACCGGCGATACGGTGGAAATCATTACCGCCAAAAACCAGCAGCCCGCAAGCGACTGGTTGAATAATGTGGTTACCTCCAAAGCGCGGTCGAAAATAAAACAAAAACTGCGCGAAGAAGAAACCAAACGCGCTCAGGAAGGCAAAGAACTCCTCGAACGCCGCCTGAAAAACTGGAAACTGGCACTCACCGACGAGGCACTGGGACGGCTGTTGAAACAGTACCGCCTGAAACATATCACCGATTTATACGCCGGGCTGGCAAACGAAAAAATCGACATCGCACAAATCAAGGAAGTCATCACCGCCATGCCCGCCGGCGAACAACCGGCAGGGAAAGCCGCACAAACACGCGAACAGGGCGTCACCGCCGGCGACTACCTGCTGATTGACGACAAACTGCATAACGCCAGCTATAAATTGTCGAAATGCTGTAATCCCATTTACGGCGACGATGTGTTCGGCTTCGTTACCATTAGCGACGGCATAAAAATCCACCGCCATTCCTGTCCCAATGCCGCACGGCTGATTGAAAAATACCCTTACCGCGTCCTGAAAGTAAAATGGCGCGAAACGGCTCTCGCCAACAATTTCCAAGTCAAGCTGCGCATCACCGGCGACAATGAGCCGGGGCTTATCGGGGCTATCACCGACGCTATTACCAAAATGAACAGCATACTGCGCGCCATCAACCTATCCGGCGCCGATGGCGGCATGTTCAGCGGGCAAGTACAGGTAATGGTGCGCGACAATAAACAACTGGACATGCTCCTCTACCAACTGCGGCAAATCAAAGGCGTGGAAAAAGTCGTGCGGATAAATTCTTAAATATTCCCTGCTCTGTAAACCCTTTTTGGATAAAATATGGATAAATACCTATCCTGTTTCCGGTTCTTGATTTTTTTTGTATCTTTGACGCCATTATGGCACTAATCATTACTCTTATTTTACTGGGCGTTGTCCTGCTGCTGATGGAATTGTTGATTATTCCGGGCTTTGGCATTACCGGCATACTGGGTATCCTGTCGCTTGCCGGCGGGGTGGTGATGGCATACTATAAGTACGACGACGGTACAGGGCATATCGTATTGGCGGGGACAATTATTATATGTATCCTTTTTGCATGCTACGCATTGCGCCCCAAGACATGGAAAAGGCTATCGCTCACTTCCGCCATCACCTCGCAAGCAGTGGGCACAGCGGCAGAACGCGGTCTCGCCGTAGGGATGCAAGGTATTACCGTAACACGCCTGGCGCCGGTGGGGACGGTTAAAATTAACAGCGTACAAATCGAAGCAACCTCCTTTGAAGGTATCATCAACCCTTCACAGAAAGTCGAAATTGTCAAGATAGACGGCGCAAAAGTAATTGTTAGTCGTAGGTCGTAAGTTGTAAAAATCTATTTAAAAAATAAAAAATTATGGAAACAATGTATTTAATTTGGGCAGCCGTCATACTGATCGGCTTTTTTATCCTGCTTTACTTTTTCCCGATAACCCTATGGTTTCAGGCGTTGATTTCGGGCGTACGTATATCGCTCCTGCAATTGGTGCTGATGCGGTGGCGCAAAGTGCCGCCAAGCACTATCGTCATGGCGATGATTACGGGAACGAAAGCCGGCTTGACATTAGACGCCAATGCCCTCGAAGCGCACTACCTCGCCAAGGGGCATGTGCCGAAAGTGGTGAATGCACTGGTGTCGGCAGACAAGGCGAATATTCCGCTGGACTTCAAAATGGCTGCTGCAATTGACCTCGCAGGACGCGACGTATTTGAAGCCGTACAGATGTCGGTTAATCCGAAAGTGATTAACACGCCGCCGGTAACGGCTGTCGCGAAAGACGGTATCCAGCTGATCTCAAAAGCGCGGGTAACCGTGCGCGCCAACATCAAACAGTTGGTCGGCGGCGCAGGCGAAGAAACCGTATTGGCGCGCGTGGGCGAAGGTATTGTATCAAGTATCGGCTCGGCGGCGTCGCATAAGAGCGTGCTGGAAAATCCCGACTCCATTTCGCGCGTCGTACTTGAAAAAGGATTAGACGCCGGTACCGCTTTCGAAATCCTGTCCATTGATATTGCCGACATCGACATCGGGCGGAATATCGGCGCAGTGCTGCAAATGGACCAGGCTAACGCCGACAAAAACATTGCACAAGCCCGTGCCGAAGAAAAACGCGCGATGGCTGTAGCCCTGGAACAGGAAATGAAAGCCAAAGCGCAGGAAGCCCGCGCCAAAGTGATAGAAGCCGAAGCACAAGTGCCGCTGGCTATGGCGGAAGCTTTCCGTTCCGGCAACCTCGGCATCATGGACTACTACAAAATGAAAAACATCCAAGCCGATACCGAGATGCGCGAAAACATCGCCAAGCCACGCTAACGGGGCGCTTTGAAAAATTAAGAATTAAGAATTAGGAATTAAGAATTAGGAATTAAGAATGGCTGACGCCACCGCGCTTGTCGCGACTTATAACTAAAATTTAGCCTTTGACCGGACATTCGGTCAGCGCCTGAACCAATACCCGGTTAGCGATACGACTTGATTTATCTTAAAAATTTGATTACTTAATTTGCATGCATTTGCCCTGCCCTCCCCTTCTTTCAAAGGGGGACGTAGGTGCAACAAAGAACCGCCGGTGCAGAAATGTACCGGCGGTTCTTTTGAAATCCTTAAATCTTTAAATTTTGAAATCTTTAAATTATTCCTGCCAATTCTTAATTCCCAATTCCCAAAGAAGACACGTCCAGTAAGTAGAGTTTGGGAACGCGTTTCTCGCCGGCATTGCGGAAAGAAGTAAAGGCGATGTAGCGCCCGTCGGGCGAGAAACTCGGGAAACCGTCGAATGCGGCGTTATAAGTCAGCCGTTGCTCTTCGCCGGTTTGCAGGTTGAAGAGGAAGAGGTCATAGTTGCGCGGCGGCAGCACTTTTACATACACCGCATGGATGCCGTCGGGTGCGGGATAAGGCGCCCAGTGCGTCCCGGGTTCGGTGGTTAGCTGGTGCAGGTCGGAGCCGTCGACGCGGACAGTGTAGAGGTGCATGTCCTTACTGTCATTCGCTTGCTCGGACTTCTTCCATGCCCGGAAGAGAATGGTTTCACTGTCGGGCAGGAACTGTGCGCCGCCTTCCTGCAAATCGGGTGTGTAGGTGAGTTGCCGCTGGTTGGAGCCGTCGGGGTCGGCAAGCCAGAGGTCAATTGCGCCGTCAATTTGGCGGGCGAAAAGCAGGTATTTCCCGTCAGGGGAAAAACTGACTTCCGCGTCATAATGGGCATTGTCCGTAATCCGCCGGATATTGTTTCCGTCCAAATCCGACAGGTAGAGTTCGGCGCCCTGCGGGTAGTCATCTACGTCGCTCCAGTTGCCTTTTGGCAGGTCGAGGCGGTCGCGGGTGGACGTCCAGACAATTTCCCGACCGTTGGGATGGAAGAACGAGCAAGCATCGTCGCCGGCGCTGTTAATCAGCCGGCGGTCGGAGCCGTCGATACGGATGGTGTATACATGGTAGACGGGATCGTCGGCTTCCTTGCCGTTATAAATGAGCGATTGTCCGTCGGGGGAGAAATACGCCTCAGCGCCCGCCGTAATATTGGGGATGAGGGTAACAAGGGCTTCGGCAGCCGTGGAGTCGGCAAAAGGGTTGGCAGCAGCGGCGCCGGTATTGCCCCTGCCTTTGCAGGCGAAGCAAAAAGTGATAATTACGGCTGACAATAGCACGTAATACAGTTTGGATAATTTAGTAGTCATAATAATAATTGTTTTTAATGGTTATGTTTAATATTGTTCGTTTGCCAGTTTCCACAGGTTCAGGTAAACAATTTTGGTCAGGTCGGTCAGTTTATCGAAATTGATTTTGTCGATTTCGTCGCCGGGCGTATGGTAATCGGGATGAATGCCCGAAAAGAACCACAGTACGGGGATATTCCTGACGGAAAATGAGGCATTGTCGCTTCCGCGCGCCCGGGGGGAAAGTACGCGTGTGGACGCTGTTATATCCAGCCGGTAGTTATCGATATCCCCGGCGAGTTGTTCTTGGTATTTTGCCAGTTCATCCGCATACAAAAAGAAAAAGGCATTGGGAATAATTTCCTGTGTGTCTTTTTTTGCAGGGAAAGGGAGCGTCCCGTCGCGTCCCAGCATATCCAGGTTGATATATCCCTTAATCGTGCCGGTGGGTTCGATGTTGGCTACAAAGTATTCCGACCCTAAACATCCCAGTTCTTCGGCGTCCCAGAAGGCAAAGACAATACTTCGTTCCGGTTGTTCGCCCGTAGCCACACAGGCGCGGGCAACCTGCAAGGCAGCAGCCACACCCGATGCGTTGTCATCGGCGCCGTTATATACCCGGTCGCCTTCCAGCGCCTCGTCCGTTCCCAAGTGGTCGTAATGCGCCCCGAGTATGACATATTGATTTTTATTGCGTCCTTCGATGTATCCGATGACGTTTTTCAACGCCAGCCGGCGGTGACCGGGTTCCTGCCTGTAACGGGCGATACTGTCGGGATGTACCCGGAAGTTTCCTTTCTTTTGCCGGTCGCGGCTGTAGGCTTCGAAAGGCTGGAAATAATTATCCCCGAAAGGGGCTATTCCCCATCCCGAGAGTACGGTTTTTATATATCCGGCAGCCAGGGCGCCTCCGCGTTTTCCGGCTTCGCGTCCTTCCAGTATATCATCGGCGAGGAATGACAGGTGGGCTTCAATGCCTTGCTTGCGGATAGCGTCCAATCCTTTTTTTACAGCTTCCTGCGCACAGGCGCCCGTCACGCAGACGAGTATTGCGGTTACTATACTATAAATCCTCCTCATGGTTATTCCTCCCAAAATAACTTCGCACCGGTTACATCTTGTTTCCCCGAGATATTAGCGACAGCTGCCGCCCAGTTGTCGGGATTGGATGTTTGCTCTACCGGTGGATAGTTGAAACGCCGCGGTAAATTCCCGTTTGCGTCCGCCGGCGGACTCACTGCGTCGATGTCGGGATATCCCAATCGCCGGATGTTTGTCCATGCGTCCCATCCGCGGTCGGCAAAAGCAATCCATTGCTGGTAGCCGATGAGCCGCTTCCAGTTTGCCGGGTTGTATTGTATGGCGGTTTCTGTGGCGATGTATGTGTCGGCATCGGATGCAGCGCCGCCCCAGTAAAGAATGGACGCCTTGATAGCTTTTTTATAGTGTTCTTCGGCTGTTCCGCCTACCGCAATACTGCGGGCGGCGGCTTCGGCGAGCAGGAATTCCGTTTCGGAATAGTCAAGCAGGTTCACCGGTAATTTCGCGTTAAGCCAGAAAGCGGAAAATTGGGAAAGGTCATCAAAGTTATTGATTGCCCCGGCTATTCCGCCCGAATAACCGGTCGCCGCATCCTGCGTAAACAACAGGCGGAGGCGCGGGTCGTTGAATTGCGTAAGGGTAGAGATGAAGAACCCGGCAGGCGAATGATTTTTGTTGCTTGCCGTTTGCGCCACGACTTGCCATACGGGGTTGGAGTTGGTGGCATTTGCCCCGTCGTATTTGAACAGCGCATTGTCATCGTTCGAGGTAAAAACGCCTGTAGCTACGGCTTCCAGCGCTTTGGCGCTTGCTACCTGCGGTTCGGCGTCGGCAAGCAGTAGCGCAACTTTCAATTTAAGCGTAGCCGCAAATTTGCGCCATTTACCGACATTGCCGTTATAAATTTGGTCGGCAGCGCCCAGTGAGCCATAAGAAACATCCAACGCCGCAAGGTCGTCGTCCAGCCGGCGGAGGAGGTCTAACACTACCGTGCGGGCGTTGTCATAGCGCGGGAAAGGCGTGCTGTTCTGTAAGGCTTCCGAATACGGAATATTGCCGTAAGTATTTACCAACAAATAATAAGTATATACTTCCAGGAGGTCGATAATAGCCAAATTATTTTTCAATGCCCCGGCGTCTGTTTCTTCTTCTTCGTATATTATTTTTGCTTGTTTAAGGTTCGAAAGCGCTTTGGTATAGAGGTCGCGCCACCATCCGAACGGCGCATCGGCTGAGGCGAGGTTATAGTTTGCTTCGTTGATGTAGGTATTTTGCGTCCAAGACTGTGCCAGCACCCTGAAAGGCGCTACGCCCACAGCGGCGGAGCCATAGGTATCCGCAAGGCTTTTTTGCCCGGAAAGGAACAATGCACCGGGCTGGGCGTTCACGTAGCTCTTAGGATCGTTATTTAAATCCGTTAAATCACCGGAGCAGGAAACGGTTGTAACACCAAGCGCAACGGCGGCTAATGACAGGTAATAATGTAAATTTTTCATTTTTCTTAGAATTTTAAGTTGATATTAAATGCGAAAGTGCGTATTGAAGGATAGGCGCCCGTTTGGTACCCGATAGACGTATTGCCGGATGCCTGTCCCTCTTCGGGGTCGGCATAGGGGATATTTTTGTAGATTATCCACAGGTTGCGCCCTACCAATGAAAAGCTGGCTTCATGCAGCACATGGGTTTTCGTTAATAATTTTTTCGGCAGCGAATAGGTGATAGCTACTTCCCGTAATTTGATATAGCTGGCGTCATAAATATACGAAGCCGCCGCCCATTTACCATTAACGGAACCGAATGCCGGGATGACCGGTTGGGTATTTGTTTCACCATTGGCTGTAACGCCGTCGAACACATATCCGCCTTCGCGTACCGGAACGCCGTTCGCGCCTGTACCCACCGTTTCGGGAAATAAACCGGCTGACGAACCAAAATCCATGTCGGCAGAATACACGTCGCCACCCTGTTTGAAGTCGATAAGGAAGTTTAAGGAAAGGTTTTTATACCGCAGGTTATTGGTGATGCCGCCTATCCAGTCCGGATTGATATTCCCAATATTCGACAATTTATTGGAAGCAAGCACCGGGTAACCGTCGGCGCCAACCAGTATTTTTCCATCTTTATATTCATATTCGGTACCCCTGATTATGCCGTAAGGTTGTTCTACCTCGGCGACTAATTGGTAACGGCTGGTAGGGAAAGTGGCGAGCGTGTAGGACGTTTGTTTGCCATATAACGAAAGCACCTTATTACTGTTTTTATTCCAATTGACCGCCACGTTCCACTCAAAATCCTTCGTCTTGACAGGCGTTGCACCTAAAACCACTTCTACGCCCTTATTCTCGATAGCGCCGCCGTTTACATAATAAGAAGTATAGCCCGACGCAGCCGATGGCGTAACAAAAGTCAATTGGTCGGACGTCGTGGAATGATAATAGGTAATATCAAACGACAAACGGCGGTTAAACAATACGCCTTCCAGCCCGAACTCATACGACCGGTTACGCTCGGGTTTCAAATCGGCATTCTTCCACGTGGCGTCCACCGACGCCACCGACTGACCGTTCAAAGGAGTGCCCGGCACATACGCCGACAGCAAACTGTAAGGCAATGCATCGTTCCCCACTTCTGCATAGTTCAGCTTCACTTTTCCGATATCCAGCCACGAAAGCCCGGACAAAAAATGTGAAAAAACGACATTTCCCGATACCGAAGGATAATAATAAGTGTTATTGCCTTTCGGTAATGTGGACGACACATCCCTCCGCAACGTAGCTTCCACCGTAGCCCAGTGTTGGAAATCTATCGAAAAGCTACCGAACACACTGTTCACACCCCGCCGGATATCCTTTTCTTCAGGGGTAGTCGTTGTTTTGGATACATTCTTTGAATTACGCAAAGAAAACAATCCCGGTATCTCCAATCCGCCGGTAGTGGAAGCATACTGTGTGGTCGATTGCCCGCGACGAATACTTCCGCCAAGCAGTAACGACGCATTCCAATATTCTCCGAACCCCTTGTTATAGGATGCGAAAAACTCAAAATTATCTTCGTTCTCGCCAATATCATACCGTGAATACGAGCCATTACTGAAAGCCGTTCCCACATTAGCCCTTGTTTCAAAAAGCTGGGTGTAGTGGTCGCGTGTAGCGCGGGCGGTGATTTCAAGGTTTTCCACCGGATGGAGGGTCACGAATACATTACCGTAATAGCGGTCGCGAATATTTGTATTATAATTTTCATAAAGCGTCCAATAGAAATTGTCGTGCTGGTAGACCGACGGCGCAACATCATTGGGCTGCCGGGGCGTTACATTCCATGACACATTTTGCTGCGTCCTGAAATATTCTTCCTTCAAATGGCGAAGATTGACGCTGTTCGCCCACCATTGCCGCAATGTAATAATCACAGCGGCGCCGCCCGTGTCGCTGTAACCGTTGCGGTTTTTGCTGTCTTCGTTTACATAGTTGAAAGAAGCGCCTACTGTAATAAGTTTCGACAAATCGTAAGATGCGCTGAAATTGATTTGGTGTTTCCGGAGGTAACTGTTCGGCAACCCGCCTTTTTCATAATTATTAGTGTATCCCAGTTTGAAAGCTCCTTGCTCATTTGCCTTGTCCACTACAATGCTATTGATAAAGGTATAGGGCGTTTCAAACAAATCACCCAAGCCGCTGTTTTCAGCAGGCGTCCAGGGTAATTTTTTCTTATAATTAACATTTCCCGGTATCAACGACTCCCAAGTATAGACCAACGTATGGGGGTTGTAAGCCGGTCCGTTGGACTCGTCAATGGTGGATTGCACAAACAAATCACCGGAATCCGTATAAAATCCTCCTTTTCCCTGCCCGTATTCGCGTTGATAGACGGGCAACGTACTCCGGTCATAAGCGCCAATCCGGGTGGTAGAACTAAGCGTTACCCCCAGGCGGTTATGCGAACTTCCCTTTTTGGTATTGATAAGAATTACGCCGTTGGCAGCCCGTGAACCATACAGCGCCGCCGCCGCCGCGCCCTTCAGCACGCTGACCGACTCTATATCGTATGGGTTCACATCCGAAATCGCATTCCCGACGTCATAACCTCGCCGGGCGCTGTGATTAGAATTATCTACCGGCACGCCGTCCACCACGAACAATGCCTGGTTCGACTGCGTCAGCGACTTAAACCCGCGCAGGATTACATTTGTGGAACCGCCCAACGTATTTGCCGACGTGATTTGCAACCCCGCCACTTTGCCCGACAGGTTACCGGTAAAATTCAGCGACGGCGCCCTGTTCAGTTCCTCGCCGCTTACTTCCTGCACGCTGTAGCCAAGCGTTCCACGCGCCCGTTTTTGCCCGAGGGCGGTAACAACCACTTCGTCGAGCGTTTTTGCCGCTTCCGATAACTGTGCATCCACCGTTGCCCTGTCAATAGGTTTTTCCACGTCGGCATAGCCGATAAACGAGAACACCAGCGCCGTTGCGTCATCCGGCACGGCGAGCGAATAGCGCCCTTCGGCGTCGGTGATAGCAACAATGCGTTTACCTTTTACCGCTACGCTTGCGCCCTGCAACGGTTCGTTGCGTTCGTCGGTAACCGTCCCGCTGATGCGCGACTGTCCCTGTAAATAGCCTGTTGCGGCAAGCAACACGGCTAACAGTACTGATAATTTTTTTTTCATAGTTTTAATAATTGTTTTGGTTATAGTTTATATGTATGTCCAATATGTTGGCAGTTATTCAAAAAAAAATGTCCGGCGTTTCCGCCGGACGTGTTTTTTACTATGGTTTTATTTATCTTACAATATCCACAGAAAATCCCTCCGGCGTCTGTACCGACACATACACATATTCATTCGCATGTTCCGTCCCGATGGGGTTATGGTAGTATATTGTTTCATTATTACTAAAAATTCCGGTGCAAAGATAGGGTATGTGCAGTTCACATGCAATACCATATTCATGGTATTTTTAATAAGCGCCCGGCAGCACATACATGGAAACGGCTGTTGTAAAATGGAATTACCTGTACGGGCAAGGAGGTTTTATCCATTGCCCGGTTAAAAAATTATTGTATCTTTGCGTACGCAAAACGACACTGACCTATGGTGTAACGGTAGCACAGCAGTCTCTGGATCTGTTTGTATGGGTTCGAATCCTATTAGGTCAACTACCGGTAAAAACAACGCCCCTCATCGATGAGGGGCGTTGTTATTTTACATGTTCCGGGACGTCCTGTTTCCCGTCAGGGATGATGTGTTTTGAATTCCCTGCTTCCTTACCGTTCATCTATACTTTCCTCCTGTATAGTTTATCTGTAATTATTTTGTATCTTTGCATGCAATACGCTAAAACCTGTTCCGATGAAAACAAAAACAAACAAAATTATTACAGGACTGCTGTTGGGCATCATCGTTATCCTTGCGGTATTCCATGTATGGCACTGCTTCTGCGACAAAGAAAAGACAGCCTACCCTGCGTTAAATGCGCTGGTTGATAGCGTACGCTTGAAATACGTTCCCGACCGGCGCGATAATGTGTATGAAATAAAGGTCGTCAAACAGGACGGTCGACCGGTCGTGAAAGGCGTGACTTCCGTTGCGGAAGCAAAAGCCGCCTTGCTCGACACTATCCGCCAAGCCGACCCGCAGGCGGTGGACAGCGTGGAAGTATTGCCCGCAGCAGCGGTCGGCGACAAGGTATATGGCGTCATCAATGTGTCTGTGGCAGACACGCGCACCGGGGCAGACTATTCCGCCGAAATGGCGACGCAACTGCTACTGGGCGCGCCGGTGGAAATCCTGCAACCCGACAGCTACTGGTGGCGAATAAAAAGCGCCGAAGGATATGTGGCATGGATTACCGGCAGTTCGCTGGTGCGCATGACTGGGGAAGAATATAACCAATGGGCGGCTGCCCCGAAAATTATTTTCACCGACGCCTATGGCTTTGCCTACGAAACGCCCGGCGAACAAAAACAACGGGTCGCCGATTTGGTCTTCGGGAACATCCTGAAATATGAAGGCGAGGACGGCAACTACTACAAAACCTCCTACCCCGACGGGCGTATAGCGTATGTCCCGAAACGCCAGAGCAAGCGCTATGAAGACTGGCTTGCCTCCCTCCGCCTGACGGAAGAAAGCATCGTGCAGCAGGCGTTGATGCTGAAAGGCATCCCCTATGTATGGGGCGGTACATCCGTAAAAGGAATGGATTGCAGCGGATTTAGCAAGACGGTCTACCTGATGCACGGCGTTATCCTGCGGCGCGACGCCTCGCAGCAAGCCCTCACAGGCATCCCGGTAGATATCGGCAACGGTTATGAAAACCTCCGCCCGGGCGATTTACTGTTTTTCGGTAAAAAAGCATCCGGCGGCAAAAAAGAACGTGTACGGCATGTGGCAATATATAAAGGAAACAAAGAATTTATCCATGCCGCCGGATATATCAAAATTAACAGCCTCGACCCCGACAGCCCCGTCTATGATGAAGGCAATACCCGCGAATTTATCCGGGCGTCCAGGATTATCGGCGCAGTAGGCACCGAAGGCATTTGGCAATGGCAGTAGCAGTGGGCAGTAGGCAGTAGGCAGTAGGCAGTGGGCAGTAGGCAGTAGGCAGTAGGCAGTAGGCAGTAAACAGTAGGCAGTAGGCAGTAAACAGTAGGCAGTAGGCAGTAAACAGTAGGCAGTAGGCAGTAAACAGTAGGCAGTAGGCAGTAAGCAGTATGTTTATTTATTTTTCATAAATTTGTAGATAATAAAAGGAAAATATGTATTTAGGCATTAAAGCTGTTAGCCCTCTTGATAATTATATGCTGCACCTGACCTTTGAAAACGGTGAGCAGCGCCGGTTTGATATGAAACCTTATTTAAATCACGGTGTATTCCGCGCATTGAAGCAACCGGATATGTTCAAAACAGTAAAAGTATATCGTGATACCATTGCTTGGGACAATGAGATTGATTTAGACCCGGAAATTTTATACCCGAATAGCAGTAGGCAGTAAACAGTAGGCAGTAGGCAGTAGGCAGTAGGCAGTAAACAGTAGGCAGTAGAACTCATAACTCATAACTTATAATTCTTAACTTCATCATGGAAAGACGCAATTTCTTACGGACAGTCGCCCTGGCATCTTTGGGCGCAGGCGCAGTAACCGCTTCGCCATTAACCTTGCTCGCGCAAAAAAATGCCGGCAAAACAACTACAGGGAAAAAACTGAAACTTAGTTACCGTCCCTACGATTTACAACTGCGGCATGTGTTTACCATCGCCAATTCTTCCCGTACCACCACGCCGGTAGTGCTTACGGAAATCGAATACGACGGTATTACCGGCTACGGCGAAGCCTCCCTCCCACCCTACCTCGGCGAGACGCAGGCGTCGGTAATGGACTTTTTGAAAAAAGTAAACCTCGACCAGTTTGCCAGCCCGTTTGAGTTGGAAGACATCCTCTCCTATGTGGACAAAATTGCCGAAAACAATACCGCCGCCAAGGCATCCATAGACATTGCCCTGCATGACCTGGTGGGGAAAATCATGGGACAGCCATGGCATAAAATCTGGGGGCTGGACAAATCAAAAGCGCCCTCAACGACCTTTACTATCGGCATCGACACGGCGGAAGTCGTCAAACAAAAAACCCGCGAAGCCGCCCCGCTCTACAATATATTAAAAGTAAAACTCGGGCGCGATAACGACAAGGAAATGATTGAAACCATCCGCAGTGTTACCGATAAACCTATTGCCATCGACGCCAACCAGGGATGGGGCGACAAACATTATGCCCTCGATATGATACACTGGTTGAAAGAACACGGCGTCGTGATGATAGAGCAGCCCCTGTCGAAACACCGCCTCGACGATAACGCCTGGGTAACCGAACGCAGCCCCCTGCCGGTGTTTGCCGACGAAGCGTTCCAGCGGCTAACCGACGTCCTGAAACTGAAAGGCGCCTTCACCGGCGTAAACATTAAACTGATGAAATGTACCGGCATGCGCGAAGCATGGAAAATCCTGACCACCGCCCGCGCCGCCGGCATGGATGTGATGATCGGCTGCATGACCGAAACCTCGTGCGCCATCTCTGCCGCCGCACAACTGTCGCCCGCCGTCGATTGGGCAGACCTCGACGGAAACCTGCTTATCAGTAACGACCTTTACCAGGGCGCTACTGTCATTAACGGCAAACTCACCCTCAACGACCTCCCGGGAATAGGCATCAAAAAGAGTTGAAAGTTGAGAGTGGAGAGTGGAGAATTGGCTGGCGCGCCGGCATCATTCTCCACTATCCACTGCCCCGTCATTCCGACCGGAGCGGCGAGGGACGAGCCGCGTAGCGGAGGGATCTGCTCCAAAACGCAAGGCGGTATAAAGCAGCAAGCGCAGCACGCAGCAGTTTCCTCGACTCCGCTCCGCTCCGCTCGGAATGACGCCACGCGCGGCGGCAAATTAGAAATCAGAAATTAGAAATTAGAAATGAAAAAAGCCCCCTTAGTAGCTAAAGGGAAAGAATAGGAACAAAACCCTTATTCAACTGCCCGTCATTGCGAGGGCGTAGCCCGAAACAATCCGGTAGTGGTAAATATGCCGGATTACTATCGCCCCGCTCACAAGGACGAAATACCAGATTTCCATGCGGTCTTGCCGGAATATCTTGGCGGCGCCGCCAGAATATTTGGCGGCTTCGCCAAAAGTCTTGGCGGCTTCGCCAGAAGTCTTGGCGGCTTCGCCAGAAGTTTTGGCGGCATTGCCAGAACATTTGGCGGCGCCGCCAGAGGTCTTGGCGGCATTGCCAGAATATTTGGCGGCGCCGCCAGAGGTCTTGGCGGCATTGCCAGAAC